>JBFFBT010000098.1:0-18016 GCA_041560255.1 Myxococcota bacterium
ATGAGCATGGCGGCATTGGCAGCCCGCTCGTTGGCGTCCCGAGGGATGCCTTCGGTGCCCAAAACGAGCGCCACGGCGCCGCAGCCATATTTTTTTGTCAACGGCCAAAGGGCTTCCATTCTTTCGGGTCGGGCCGAAATGGAGTTGATCACCGGTTTGCCTGCAGACGGCTTGTTTGCCTTAAGGCCGGCCTCGATGGCTCCGACATTCGAGGTATCCAGGTATAAGGGTAGATCTGTCACTTCTTGCACCGTCTCGACCACCCAAGCCATCAACTCGTCACCCGCTTTACGGGCCGGACCTAAATTGATGTCCAACAAGTCGGCGCCGTTTTCCACCAACTTCTCGGTGAGCTCATGAATAGGCTGTTTTTCCCGATTTTTCATGGCGGCACCGATTTTTTTGGACATCACATTGATGTTTTCAGCAATCACTCTGAACATGTATTTTCCCTCCACATACCTGCCTAATCATGACAATCAGGCATAATTTTCCTTCAGAAAAGCCGGAATGGCGCTGGCTTCCCTGGGTCCCACATGGACATTCCAATCCGTGCCCACTTCCTCTTCCAAATCACCCTGAATGATTGCGGCATATCCCGGTATGATGATATTGCGTTTGCTCAGCTTGTCTTTGATGCCGCTTTTGTTGATGAAACCACCCAAAATATCACCGACGAACTTGCCGGCCGCCCAGGCCGTCAATACCGACAACCCCTCGGTGTCCAACACCGCCAAATAGGCCGGAACCCTGGAGTTCTCGATTTCGCCCGATACGATAAAGTACGTAAGGGAGAAGTTGGATGTGCACAAGATCGGTGCGTCGGGTCCGGGGTTGTTGAATTCGTAAATCTTTTGCTCGGTTTTCATGGGGCGTTGTGGATCGGTATAGATATTGAGTCTTTCCAACAACAGATTGAAAAGGTTATGGCCCTGAAAATCCGAAAGCACAATGATACCGGCATACTTGGCTATCGCCATGCTGGCATACAAATTTTCCATCAAGAAATCGCCGGTCATCTCGAAAGGCATGACGATGGTGGGATACCCAAACGGCTTGAATTTCTTCTGGATGGCGGCTTCCCGGATTCGAATTTGATCCTGATACATCTGTTTGATACCACGTGAGCCCGGATCAATGACGATGTCCTGCACGCCGGCTGCAACGAGCTTTTCGGTCAGCGCAGCCAGTTTCTCCAAATCGCCCGCTTTGGCGACTATCGGGAGCTTGCTCTCCTTGGCAAGTTTGGCCATTTGGTCGACATTATCGGGGGTCGCGGCATATACAAGCGGTCTGCGATCCGCGCACGCTTTGATGCCTTGCGCCATGATCTCGGAATCTTCGGCGATCAAAATGATACCCCGATCGGTCTCCTTTTTCACCCGCTCCACCAAGGCGCCGAACTTGGCCTTATCTTTGCTTGCCGATCGAACCGCTACCGCATCACCCTGCAAGATCAATCCCACCCGCTCGTATGACAGCTCTTGAAAGCGTTTGAGCTTTCCGGAAATGACATCATCCGACTCGTCATCACCGACCAGCATGGCAATCCCGGTAGGGTTGAAAAATGTTTTCTCGTGCCGAAACAGCACGGTTTCTCCACCAACCTTGAACGCACCCGACCCGGTACCGATCTCCACGGTGCGGATTGGAGGAGCGGACTCGGCGGCCAACTTCTGTTTGGCCTCCTCGGACACATGTGGACAAGCCGAAAGCTCGGCTTTTCCGGCAGCAAGGTTCATCGCAAAGGCCAAACACGTAGGCACTCCACATTCCTTGCAATTGGTCTTCGGCAACATTTGAAAAATCTGAATACCCGTAAGCCCCATCGGCTGCCTCCTTTCGGGCGCTACATCATGGGATCCATGCTCAACGCTGGATGTTGTTTTTCCGTCAAGAACGGCAGTATCTCTTCTTCGGTTACACCGATGGTTTCATCGGCGATCCGATCCAAAAGATCGGGCATTCCCTCTTCGGCCGCTCGTTTGGCAAATTTTTCTTTCAACTCCTCCTTGAGCCGCTTGGGCATCCAGATGATGCGCTTGATTCCGCCTTCGGCCCGAATGAACTTTTTGCTGTTAATATAGCTTTTCGAGTGCCCCACGAATCCAGGTGTCACGGCTCCACCACCGACACTACCCGCCAGAGTTGTAAATTTCATACCGCTGGGCGTCATCCCGCTGTAATCTCTGTCCACGCTCATGATACCGTTGCACATGGGAGCCAGCGCGCTGATACACTCGAAACATCCGCAAGATGTCATGGGGTTATCCATAATCGAATAGGCATTGTACAACTCGACGTTCCCCCGGGAGGCTTTGCTCACAAACGCATTCACGCCCTCCCATTGACCCTTGACCTCGTCAAGGACCGTGGCCTTTTCCACGGGCTGGTTGGGCCCGGTGGGATCGATTTCATAGGCCGCTTTGCAGTCCAACCAAGAGTACGCGCCGCATAATCCGGTTCGTTCGGGCGTTACCACACAAACATGGTTGGGGGCAAACGACTGGCACAGAGTACAAGAGTAGAAGGTGGCTTCATCCTCGTCTGTCATGCCTTCCACCCGCGCGTCACGATGGGCGTAAACTTCTCTGGCCTTGGCAAGGATTTCTTTCACCTTGGCTTCGTCGGTATAGATCTTCACCTGTACCTTGTCGCAGATGCCGCCAAAATCCTGGTGGTACTTCGCATGCAGGATCGATCCGAGGTGCTTGAGGCGAAATCCCTTTTCATACGCGTCTTTCGATACCCGATACCAAGCGATATCCCGCTGTCCGATATGCATTACGCCTTTGGCGTAATTGATCAAATGGTGAATCTGTCGCTCTAAAATCGGTTCAAAATCGGCCTGCATGGTCCGCCCGGCGACTTCAGCCACAATCGCCATGCCGAACTTGGCGCCCACTCCCAATTCGTCCAAATCCGGTCCGAACACTTCGATCTTGCCGTCCTCGATCTCTTCCATGGATTTCGAAGTAGTCCACTCCACGACCGTAGGAGCCTTGGGTCCACCGGCTTCTGCAAAGATGTCGTCTCCTCGGACCCTCTCTCCCTCGAAGGCGGGTCCATAAGATACCGGCACGGGCACTTTCGTTACGGCGACCTTCAAACCCCGGACCTCGACGGCTTTGCTGGTTATCTTGTCGTATGGAATGTTGGAGACCACATGCTCGTAGGTGCAAATACCGGTCGGAAGCACTTGCGGAATGGGGGTGTCGGCAATAACCGGAAATCCATAATTGATCGCGCCGGCTCCATTGGCATACCACTCATCCGACACATGCCCAAACGTCAAAGCAAAGGCATATATCCTGTCTTTGTTGTATATCAATATTTTTCGAAAATCTCCCGGCTCGATTCCACCAAAGCTCATGGCCGCCCGAGTGGCAAACCCTACCGCGAACACCGTAGCCGAAGTGTAAGGACCGAACGGAACCAAACGAGTCGGCCAACCAATCTGGACACCGGCCTGCTTGAGTTGGGATGCCATGTTGCGTCCCTGGGTGTCGGATGCCATAAATACATAGAGGTTTTTCTCCTGGAGCTCGGTAGCGATCTTCACCGCGATCTCCGGATCGGGCGGCGCACCCAATATGGCCGCGAAACCAGGCGCCGTGCCATCGACAAATTCGACACCCCGCTTGCGCATGATGATATCGTCGGCCGCACCCAACCAGATCTTTTCCTCGGTAGGATCCTCTCCCAGTTGATAAAAATCCGGATCCATGAGGTAATGTTTGATGACCTCTTCGATTTCCTCGGCGAAAAACGTCGCCATACCGGCATCCAACGCCGGCGCCAGGTACGGCAGGTGGTGCTTTTCGTGCACCGGAGGCGGCAACAAGGCCCGGCAACGCTCGAGCACCGGCTTCATATCGCCCAGGGTTTTCACCGGAATACCCAACATACCGTAAATAATGGGAAGATAATACCCCGTATTGGGAAAGTTGACCTCTTGATCGGGTCCGTACTTCTGTATAGCTTCGGAATACAACTTTTCAACGCGGTCTACGATCTTGTGCGCTCCTCGTATGGCCGCGGAAGCAATGATTTTCGACATGGGGTTACTCCTTTTATCTCTGAAATTTCTCTCTTTTCACGGCACACATTGTCTAAACTACACGGCATCCAGCTCGCGCCGCATGGCCATGTCGTACAGCACCCGCTCCTTGGCCTTATCGATACCCAATGCAGCACGTCTGTTGTCGATCTGCTCGATCATCTTTCGAGCCATCACCATGGGATCCAGCTCAAAGTCCCATTTTCCACCGGTTATTTTCTCGTATTTATTGAAGAGCAAATCCGTAAAGCCTTCGGCCCCCAGAGACGGGAAGGTCGTGCCGAAAATCGTGTAAACGCCTGAGGCGACAAAATACTGGCCGATGGCGATGGCCTTTTCGCTCATCCACTCGGGCGCCGCTCCCACTGCGGGCAAGTCGCAGATATCATCACCCAATCCACCTTCTTTCACGACGGCGGTGGCCGCCATGAGAATGCGGGAGTTGTCCACACACGCACCCATGTGCAACACCGGCGGAATACCCACGGCTTCGCATACTTCCGCCAGGCCTTTACCGGCATACTTGGCGGCGGCTTCCGGTAACATCAACCCCGCTTTGGCGCTCGCCAGCGCCGAGCAACCGGTCTGCAACACGATGACATCATTGGCCAGCAACTCTTTGACCAACGCCAAATGCGCGCTGTCGTGGGTGGTCTTGGGATTGTTGCACCCCACCACACCCGCGATGCCCCGGATACGCCCGTTGATGATGTTTTCATTGAGCGGTTTGTACGAGGCCCTAAACACACCTCCCAACAGATAATTGATGGTCTCGTGACTGAATCCGGCCACCAAATCACACTGCACATTCGGAATTTTCACTTCGCCTCGGTTGGGGAAGTTGTCGATGGCCGCTTGTACAATCTGTCTGGCGGTGTTGATGGCGTCATGCTCGTCGAACTCCATGTGGATGGCGCCCGACATCTTGGCCCGGTAGTTGGTGGTGATAAACTTGGTATGGTAACAGGATGCGATTTTAGGCAATGCATCCATGATACATTGTACATCCACAGTCATGGCGTCTACGGCGCCGGTGGCCAGGGCCAACTCTTGCTGCAGGAAATTACCCACATTGGGAACACCGTGACGCATCAAAATTTCATTGGCCGAGCAGCACAATCCACCCAAATTGATTCCTTTGGCGCCTTTGGCCTTGGCCTTGGCTATCATCTCGGGATCTTGGGATACCACCATGACCAACTCCGAAAGGGTCGGCTCATGGCCATGAATGACGATGTTCACCTCGTCCTTTTTCAATACGCCCAGGTTGCATTTACCCATGATAGGCTGGGGGGTTCCGAAAATGATATCCTGCAGCTCGGTGGCTATCATGGAGCCGCCCCATCCATCTGCGAGTGCGGTCCGGCTGGCCTGTTGCATAATGTTGACGGGATCTTGATCCACACCCATGTGCGTGCGGTGCATCAACTCCACGACTTCCCGGTCGATGCCTCTGGGCTCCATCTTGTGTTCTTTCCAGATGGCCTGACGCTTGAGGGGCGCCCTTTTCAAAAACGGCAAGGGGCCGTGTTGCTCACCAAACAGGCTCAAACATTTTTTACCCACATCTATGGCGATGTCCTGCACCGCGCGATCGCCGATCTCCACTCCCAAATCCATGGCGACCTGCAGCAGTTTTTGCTCATCTTTTATCTCGTACCCCTTCGCCTCTCCCTTGGCGGCCGCCAGAAATGTCTCTGCGATCCCTCGGCCGTGATCCGAATGGGATGCTGTGCCGGCTGCCACCATTCGTGCAAAATTACGCGCCGCCACGGTATCGCTGTCTACTCCACAAACGCCGTATTTGAGCTTTTCTTTGGTCGGATCCACCCTGCAAGGACCCATCCCGCAAATACGACAGCAAATACCTTTCTGCCCAAATCCGCATTGCGGGGTTTGCTTCGCCAACCGATCCCAGCTGGTTCCGATGGCATGCTCGGAGCACGCGGGATACATCTCGATCACGGTTGGATCGACACTCTTTTGTTTTTCTTCTTTTTTCGGCTTGTCCGCCATGTCCTGACTCCTCACCCTCCCAAAGATCTCGCCATGCAAGATCAGGTAGGTTTCGCGTTTTCTAAAGGCTCGAGATTGTACGCCGGCATCCAACCCTTTGTTCCACCATCCAACTCCATGCGCTTCGCGCCGTTCATCGAACCTTGCCCCTTATCCCAATGCAAAAAAACCCTTTCATCCTCACCCAACTAATTTGACAACAACTCTTTTACCATGCTGCGGACCATCTCCAGGGATTTTGGGTGTCTGAGCACCAGCATATCACCACCCGCGCTGAGCATCGCAGCCGCCGTGATAGCCTCCATCATCACCCCCCGATAACGGTGTTCTCCGGTATTCATCTCGTGATCACCCAGCTTGGCTTCCTTGGTTTTCCATACTTCATGGCCCAAATTGCAGTACAAAGGAAATTGGAGCTTGTCATCTTGCTGGGTCAACGCCGCCATCCGGCATCTTTCCATCACCGAATAGGTGTACTCCATCCCGTAACCCAATCCCCCTACCGTTGGATCGATAAGAATGTTTTCGCTCGAAACCCCCAAATTTCCCAACAACACATTGAGTTGCTTGGCCAAATTGATGTCGATCGGGCTCGAAGCCACAACCACATGCTTGTAAGCCAACGCCGCCGCACCGAGTTGTTTGTGGTTTTCTTCCTGGACCGGTCCGATATTGAGCCGCCGGCCGTCGAGGGCCTCGGCAACTGCGCGCAACACTTGGGTATCTTTCTCCGCATTGGCAGTGCCCCATATGCTCAAAGGCACATCGACAGCTCCCGCAACCGCTTTGGCCACGTTTACGGCATGTTCGGGTGGTAAGTTTTGGCCATTGGGATCCGTGCCGACCAGGGACAAATGGATGAAATCGGCCCCAAACTCGCCCACGCATTTTTTGGCCCAGGCGACCGGGTCCTTGAGAGCATCCCCATACACATCCTCCAACTCTTTGGCCCAATTCTCAGGCGCAACATCCCAAACATCGAGTCCGAAACGGGGTTCGCGGGGCAGGTTTCCTTCAAAGGTGTAAAATGGATAGGCGGTTTCGCCCCCAACCGAGAATGCCTTATCACCCTGGCCTATTTGTATCTCTCGGATCGAGCCCGAGTACGTCCTTTTCGGCAAATCAACAGCCATCTGTGCTCCCTCCTGCCTTGCGGGCGAGTAAATTGATATCCGACCACGACATCTCTATTGCCTTGGCATGCCGGGTTTTTTCCTGTCATCACAAACAATATTAGGCTTTGGTCTTGCGACGTTCGCTTCCATACCAATCATCATTGAACCAATAGCGTTCACCGCTTCGTAAATAGTTGAGCATCTCTTTACGATTGCGCAATTTCGGGCGCCATAATCCCGCCGAGGACGGCATGCCCTGCTCATAAGTTTCTCCCAAAATTTCAACTTCTTGCCCATCAAATCTGGTTTTCTTGATTGTCTTTTCCACGACAGCGCACTCCTCTCCGGGCCGACTACGGGGGGCTTCGACCGCCCCCAAGCTTATTAAATAAAACAACACGTACGGTTATTTACCCAATGGCATAGGCATTTGCAAGCTCTTTTTCCCTTACGGCCGTATGTTATAAGACATATTGTATGATTCATATATTTCCGTTCCATTTTTTTTATCGGTCCACGTGATCCGAAAACGACCGTGCACCAAATCAAATCCTGCCGATATGGCTACAATTTACGGAAAAATTTACAATTTTTCAAACACCGGCTCCAATCCTCGTATGAGTGACTCCATGGCCTGCAGCTTCTCCGGCACCGCCAACAAAGCACGTCCCTGGGTATCCACCTCGGCAATCGTCGAATCTTCGGGCAATCGAACCACGGTCTCGAGACCCGAACGCTCGATCTCGGCTTGGACTTCCTTGGAGATCTGTCCCGTAGCGCGGTTGAGAACCAAAATCTTCTCTTTCACAACCAGCTTGAGCTCATCGATCAAATCCACAATTCTGCCTGCGGCTTTGGCCGCCTTGACCGAGTGATCACAAACCACCAAGAGCAAATCGATTTTTTTTGTGGTTCGGCGACTCAAATGCTCCATGCCCGCTTCGTTGTCGATCACCACCACCGGATAATCGTTTGCCAAAATATCCATGAATTTGCGTAAGATATTATTTAAATAACAATAACAACCCGGTCCTTCCTGGCGTCCCATGACCAAAAGATCAAAACCCTTTCGCTCATGCAGGGCGGCATGCATTTTTCTTTCTAAGACGGCTTCTTTGGACATTCCGGCCGGGATTTGAGCCCGCTCGCCGATGAAATCTTCCCGCATGGTGCCGATGGTGGTCTCCACCTCGACACCCAAGGCTTCGCCCAATGTATAATTGGGATCGGCGTCCACGGCGAGCACCGGTGTGCGCCCAATTTCCAATAGGTGTTTGATGATCAAAGCGGCCACGGTCGTCTTCCCCGTTCCACCTTTTCCAGCCACCGCAATCAACTTGCCCATGCTCTACCCGCGATTCCTACCGTCAAGCCTTGATGCGCATTTTGGCCGCACGCACCGTGTTCATCATCAACATCGTGATGGTCATCGGGCCTACCCCGCCCGGGACGGGCGTAATGGCCGAAGCTTTTGGGCTCACGGACTCGAAATCCACGTCTCCCGCTAAAATATCTTTTCCTTCCGGGGTCTTACCGATACGATTGACACCTACATCGATGACCACGGCGCCCGGTTTGACCATGTCGCCGGTCACAGCCTTGGGAACACCCGCCGCCACGATCAAGATGTCGGCTTTCTCGGTAAACTCTTTCATGTTTTTGGTTCGGGTGTGACAAATGGTGACGGTGGCGTTGGCTCCTTTGGATTTTTGCACCAAAATGGCCGCCACCGGTTTGCCTACGATGTTGGAGCGCCCCACCACCACGACGTGGGCACCCTCGGTTTCGATCCCTGAGCGCATTAGAATTTGCTGGCATCCATGCGGGGTACAAGGCAGGAAATCGGGGTTGCCGATGAGCATCTTCCCGACGTTGGTGGGATGGAACCCATCTACGTCTTTATCCGGCCGAATGGCCAACAGCACCTTCTCCTCATTGATATGCTTGGGCAACGGCAACTGTACCAAGATTCCGTGCACTTGGTCGTCATTGTTGAGCTTGTCGATGAGCGCCATGAGATCGCTTTCGGGAAAATCAGCCTCGAAACGATGCTCGAACGAATTGACCCCCAGCTTTTCACAAGTCTTGACTTTATTGCGCACATATACCTGGGAAGCCGGATCTTCTCCAACCAACACCACAGCCAAGCCCGGAGTAATACCATGCCGGGCCTTGAGCTGATCGACTTCTACTTTGAGCTCTTTGCGGATTTCTTTGGCAATTTCCGTTCCACTTAAAATTCTGGCTGTCATTAATCCTCCTCGTTTCTCGTAAAAACCAAAACACATCCAAAGGCAAACATCCGCCGATTTATGCTAATTCGAAGGCGCTACTGTATGACAGGCACAACCCAGCGTCAAGCATAGTTTGCATGGGGCAGGACGCGAGACCTAAAAAGAAATTTTGTACAAGCTTTTATCGATATGTTACAACCCGGCCGACATGAAAAACGAGTTTCCCATCGAGTTGCTGCGCCCAGAAGCGCGTTTGAACGAACCTTTTCGTATTTCCGAGACGCCCTACGAGGCCAAGCTCGATCAAAACGAAAGCCCCGAGGATGCCGTCTCCCACTATAAACAAAAGATCTTGGAGGAGGTATCGTCCACACCCTGGAATCGCTATCCCCAACCTTCACAGTACATGCAAATAAAATCACAATTTGCGAACGCCCTCGGACAGCCGCCCGAGCGGATCGCCATCACCGCGGGCGGTGATCAAGCCATCATGCTGGCCTTCCTGGCCGGCGGCGGGCACGGTAGGCGCGCCCGAATCTTCGAGCCGACCTATCCCATGATCGCGGCATTTGCTCGAGCCACCCAAACCCAAGTCGACCGCGTCGTGCTGGGTCCAGACTTCGACCTGCCGGCCGAGTTGGTCGAAGATCCCGTAGATCTCTTGATTTTGGTAAGCCCTAACAACCCCACCGGAAACTCACTAGACCGAAACCTCATCATCAAGGCCCTCAACCCGCATCAGCTCGTATTTCTCGACGAAGCATACACGGACTATTCCGGCCATGACATGATCGACCTAATCGACGAGCATCCCAACCTCATGATCGGACGATCCTTGTCAAAATCCCTCTTGGCAGGCGTCAGGCTCGGATACGTGGTGGGTCATGCCTACCTGATCCAAATCCTCGAGCAACTCATCTTCGCGCCCTATCACTTGAATATGCTCCAACTCTCGGCAGCGAAGCACTTTTCCTTACTTTTGGAAAGCAAATCATCCGCGTTGCAGCACATCATCACCCAACGCAACTATGTATACCAACAACTTTGCAGACAAAACGTCAAGGTATGGAACAGCAACGCCAACTTCATCTTGTTCGAGCCCCCTGATGCAAAGCACACCTATCAACAGCTCATTGATCGAGGCATACGGGTCCGAGATGTCTCGGCCCTACCAGGATTGTCCAATCATTTAAGAGTAACCATCGGAACCAGGGATGAAAACCGACTCTTTCTCGAGGTCATGTCCGACATCACCAAAAAACATCTCGATACAACCACCCTTTGAGCCCAAAAAGAGCTCGCTCCGTATCCCGGGTCGACGGTTACGGAGCTTTTTCTTTGGGTGGATTCACGAACCGTGCCGGGAATTCACAGCCTGAGAATTCCAATTTGGAAACCTGGTTACCGGCTCTTCCATAGCGCAATCCCGGCCGTGCCGTGTAACTATTTGTTATTGATTTATATTTTTACACAAAAACCCAAAACACCCAACGCGGCATGCATCTTGCCTATTGAAATACCTACGATTTGTGTATGCGGGTGAAATCACCCCGAACACATACTTTTGCATGAACAACTTCAATCAGAGAGGTGAGAAATGAAAACGATGAGCTGCTTGGCAATCATTTCGTTGTTCGCCACGTTGTGGATTTCTGAAAACCCTGCCTCGGCCGAATCGAAGGGCACCCATTTTCTCTTGGAACCATACACCGGCATGGTGATCAAAGAAGGTCTCGACCCGGAAAACGCCGTCGGGTTCGAGTCCGGAGCCCTACTGGCTGTCGGAGGCAAGTTCAGGGGATTTCCTCCCCGATTTTACCTGTATTTCAGGGCCGCCCACTCCAGTTTTGCACAAGACGATGTTTTCGTATCCAGCCGGGATAGTTATGGTTGTGTGCGGCGCTCGCATACCCGCTGGATGGGAGGACTGAGAATGGTCCTGCCGCTGCTCGGACGCCTTAGACTCAACTTGGAAGCGGGCGCCGGCCGCATGGTTACTTCGAACCGATATGATGAAAACTCCATTCAGGTCGTCAGCTACGACAAGGAGTTGGATGCAATCGAGCTGGGAATCGGTCTCAACTACAGGTTATATCAGTGGTTGTCCGTGGGTTTGATGTACGATCGATTGTTTGTGACCAACGACAACCATCATGACATGATTTCGGGCATCTTGACCCATGATGATTACGGCCGTGATATGGGTTTTTCGAGCCTGACGGCGACGATCGGCCTGCATTTTTGATCGAGCGCACCCATTTACTTTAAAAGGATTTGATACCATGAGACCATGGGCAATATGTCTGATTCTACCGCTTGCAGGCATCGGCATGCCGATCCACGCCGGAATGGAAACCTCGGGAACCGCCCGTATGATTTTCTCGACGCATCTGCAATCCATCCCGGAGCATATCGATGATTTCGACGATCGCTACACCGTGAGGGCCGAAAGTTATATGAGTACCAGCGCATCCAATTTCGCATCATCCGGCGTCTTGGTCTGGATAGGATTTCCGTGCAAGGTATCAAACCAGGCCCGCTCGTGCACACTAACGTTGGATCTGGACACGAGCGGTTGGTCAAAAGCCATATCCTCTCCACTGCAACCTGCTTCCATCAAAATACACTACCTCGAGACCATAGGCAAAGATGTCTTGTACGAGGGCCGGTTGCACACAGGCTCCGTCTGGATCAACGATCTTGCACTCCATGATGCCTTCCATCCTGTTATCGATGGTGCCTTCGAAATCATCCTGGCCGACCCTCAAGGTGTGTATCCAGGCGCCCGAGCTTTTCTCGAAGGCCGCTTTTCGACCAATCCCAAGCCTCCGGCGCCCACTCCCGTTGACAATGATGATCCTTACCATCCACACTATACCGAGGTGGGCTGCATGGGAGCGACCAGCTACCATAGCGAGCCATATCAAGAAGATGGATGCGATTGTGGAGGAAGCGATTACGAATCCGACGACGGCGGTTGGGACGACGGCGCCGATTCCGGCTGCGAAGGCGATACCACCGACGACGGCTGGGACGATGACACCGACAACGGGTGCGAAGGTGATACCTCAAACGATCACCCCGAAGACAACTCCTGCTCACATATCAAAGTAACACCGAGCAAACCGAGCAAGCCGACCGGGGGAGAACTGACACGGAGCATAAACCGCATGCTGCCTCTTCTCGCAGCGGTTTTTCTCATTTGCCGAAGAAGGGCAATCATGTTGCGGTCCAAAAAATCGGGCCAAACCACCCATACTCTTTGACAACTCCCACAGATCAAACTGAGTTTTGCCCGTTGGTTTTTCATTTTAGGCAGATAGAAAGGACCGTCTTCGGACCTATCGAATTTATCTTTTGGCAATGGCAAAGAGACGATTGATTGGCAAGGGTTCTGCCGGCTGCCGCCGTCAGGACAGCGGTTTTTCGTTTTCCTGCATAAGCCTGGACAACACGGTGGCCGTACGCGGAATCACCATCCAATCGCCCGAATGCAGATCTTTGGGAGCACGGGCCGGAGGTGATTTTTCCTGCTCGGTAATAGGAAGGACGTTGAGTTGGGCGCCGACTTTGGCGAACTTGGTATCCACGATCGCCATACCCACCTGCCGGTCTTTGGTACTGGCGCAGCTGGTCACAACTCCGGCATACTCGCCTTTTCGTCCTGCCAACACCGGGTTGCCCAATCGAAGCACCTTGCCGCCTTTTTCGTTGACCTCGAACCGAACGACGGTTCTTTCGCGCCTTTCGTGCAGCTGGACGCACTGGCTGCGTCCGGGGAAGAACGGTTTGTGGAGCTTGATGTACCCACCGTATCCGGATTCGATCGGATTGATGTTGTGCGGTCCGGACAGCTCGTGGCCGTGCAGCGGGTAACCCGCCTCGGTCCGCAACGAATCCCGAGCCCCAAGGCCTGCCGGTACACAACCCAAATCCTTGCCTTCTTCACAAATTGCGCTCCAAAGCTTGGGCGCCTTGGCCGGGTTGACAAAGATCTCAAACCCCATTTGCTCTCCGGTATAACCGGTGCGGGCTACGGTCACAGGCAACCCCGCAAGCTCTCCCGATACCAACTCGAACTTCCGCAAATTGCGCAATGCGGTGGCGAAGTGAGCTTGTTTCGTCAATCCACTCAAGATCTTGAGCGAGGCTGGTCCCTGAAGCGCCAGGTCCACCCGGCAGGCATCGCCCCATTTTGGATCTTTGAGATCCTTCATCTGCACCTGCCCGCGAATCCGGGCCGCCGGGTTGTTGGGATCGATGAGTACGTTTTGCTCCAAGATCCCCTTTAACCAGGCAATGTCCTCGTCGGCGTTGGCCGCGTTGACCACCATGAAAAACCGTTCCGGCTCGAGTCGATAGACAATGATGTCATCAATACATCGGCCGTCATGCCCCAACAGGTACGAGTAATGCGCCTGGCCCGGCACCAGCATGGGGACATAGTTGGTGGTGACCAAATCCAAAAACCGCTCGGCATACGGACCCGAAAACTCCAAAAGTCCCATGTGCGATACGTCAAACAACCCTGCGGCGTTACGCACCGCTTCGTGTTCATCGAGTATGCTCGTATACATCACCGGCATCCTCCACCCAGCGAACGGAACCAAATGCTTGGGGCTGGCGAGTTTTTGATGCTCGGCGATCAAACAGGTTTCTTTCAAGGGAGCTTCTTCGGGTTTCCAGGCAAACTCGGGCGGTGTCTCGGTAGGCTTGGCGCCCGCCAACAAGGCTTTTTGTCCGACGAAAAACGTTTTCGAGATCGCAATGCGGGGATCTTCGGTTTTCACTTTATCGGATTTTTTACCTTTGTCCTTAGATGCACCCGCCAAAACCTCCCAACCCACCGGCTGTGCGCCGGCTTCGATCAACTTGGACCACACCGAGCCAATCTCGCGATTGGGGACAAACAGCTCGTATACCGTCTGGCCTTCTTCCAGGCGGCTGGCAGCCCATAACCCGTCCTGAAAGCTGACCGATTGGCTCTCGGGGGGATTGCCCGGCAGCCCGGACTTGAGCGTATCGCGAGCTTTGGGTCCTCTGATCTCCAAGCAGCTCATGGGTTGTCTCGCGCCCGCAGGCTCGCTGAGATCATCGATGACACAGGGACCCTCGCTCTTGAGGTACAAATCCTTATCCTGCAAGAGATAGCCGTCCGAAAGCCCTCGAAGCCAGCGTAAAAATGCATCCGGCTGATCTGTAAAAACCCGCGCCATAAACCGGTCGAACCCATCGCGATCTTTACCCAACCTGTAGATCACGCCTTCGGCTGTCGGCGTACCGTCTGCATCCAAAAACAACGTATCGACACATCGGCCGACTTCCATGGACATGATTTCGCACGTACAGGCGCCCTCGAGAAGTTGGCCGGCCCTTCCGTGATGCAACTCGAGCAACAAGCTCGAAGATCCGTCGGATAGAGCCGCGCCGTCCTGCAAGGCGGTGCGTTCTTGGTCGACATCACCGAATGACGCCGGGGTCTCGAAGGAACCCTTTTGGATGGTTTTGATTTGTTGACCGGCAAATACCTCAGCCAACGGAGACACCCGTACATCTTTTTGGGATTTCGAGGTGTAGTGGGGATAGCCGCCTGGAACTTCTTCCAGAGGCGCCACCCGATCGGCTTCATCCAACAAGCCGGCCACCTCACCAATGATCTGTTCGATGACTTTAGGATCGATCTTTCCGCGGTGCCAATCGCTGGCGCCGCCGATGTAACTGAACGGATGGATGTTGGTGATGACTTTAGCGACCAGCTTGGCGATGGTGTTCATGTGTTTTTCGGTCAGGCCCCGCTGGGTTACCCAGGTGGCTCCAAACCGAACGCCCGAAGGATGTACCGCGTTGGTATCACCGAATATGGTGTTTTTGTTGCATACAATGCCGCTCATATCGAGGATGCGCGAGGCTATCTCGCCGGTGACGGGCAGACCGTTGGGAGAAGTTACTTTTCGCAAATCGATCAAACACATATGGGTATTGCTGCCCCCGTATGCAAGCTCGAAGCCTTCTGACTGCAACGCTTTGCACAGTGCTTGGCAGTTATCGAGCACTTGTTTTTGCATCTTTCTAAATGCATCGGAAGCCGCGATATTCATGGCTACCGCTTTGGCGGCCATTTGTTGGATATGTGGGCCGCCCTGCTCGCCCGGAAAGACGCCCAAGTCGATTCTCCTGGCGATTTCCGGATCGGTGGTCAAAAGCATGGCGCCCCGGGGCCCGCACAGGGTCTTATGGGTGGTAAAGCTTACCACGTGCGCGTGCCCGACCGGATTGTTGAGCAAACCGGCTGCAACCATACCGGCCAAATGGGAAATATCGGCCAACAGGATTGCCCCCACCTGGTTGGCGATCTCGGCCATTCTGGCCCAATCCACATCCCACGGGTAGGCCGAAAAACCGCCGATCATCAGCTTGGGCCGGTTTTCTTTGGCAAGCTTCTCGATGGCGTCGTAGTCCAACCTGCCGCTTCTGCCGACCATATACGGCACGATCCGATGGGACATACCCGATCGGTTGACTTCGGATCCGTGGGTAAGGTGACCTCCATGGGTCAGCGAAGGACCCAGCACACACTCTCCGGGTTTGACAAACGCATTGTAAACCGCATTGTTGGCCGCCGCGCCCGACAGGGGTTGGGCGTTGGTGAAAATCTCTTCGGGCTTGACCCTATCGTTGGCAAATACCTCGGCGGTCCGCCTGCGGACGGTTGACTCCAAAATATCCACATACTCGCAGCCCTTGTAATAACGCCGGTTGGAGTATCTTCGGTATTGGGTAAGTTGGTATTCGAACGAGCTCAAACATTCGGCCGGCTCGAACAGGGTACGCGGTGAAGGATACCCCTCGGCATAGATATGGGCGAACTCACACGCCATGGTATCCCGAACCGCTTTCGGCGTGATGCTTTCGGAGGCAATCATGATGATTTTTCTTTGTTGGCGTTCGGTCTCACGTCGAATGATTTCATGAATTTTCGGATCCAGCTCTTTCAGCGTTTGGTTGGTCATTATCGGACTCACAGCTCCATCCCTCCTTGGACATCAATCTGCCTGCGACAAAACGAGCCCCACCCTCTCTGTGGGGCATCTGTCAACTAGCACCAGCATCCGAGGCTGTCAAGCCCATGTAGAAGTGGATTCTTGGAAAATTGTATACTAAAGTGGTTTTCAAAAAACACCGTTTCTGCACAACCACATGAAAAAAGCACCAACAAGAAAAAAAACCCTATCAAAATCACCCCGGCGATACCGCCAACGCGTTTTCAAGCACTTTTTTTATGTCGGAAGGTATTTTTTTAGCCTTTATGGCCGAGGGATCGGATACATCCATACAAATGCGTTTTTCCATGCCGGCAACCAGCAACTGCGCATCGACTTGCCGTGTGATCAGGTGCCTGAGCACGACTACCTTGGAGGTGAGCTTGACGAGCGAGGTTTCGATCTCCAACCGATCATGATACCGGCCGGGGTGGTGGTACACACAAGAGGTCTCCAGCAACCCGAACTGCAACCCGCGTTCTTTCCAGCCTCGATTGATATCGAGACCCAACGACTCGAAATACAAATGTCCGCCGGCATCCATCCATTCGTAGTAGCGGGGATAAAACACAATCCCCAACGCATCCAAGTCCCCCCACATGATCCGTCTTTCGACCACGTTGGTTTTCATCGGGTTCACTCCATGTTATGGGTAGTTGCAACCAGTTCGGTCACCGGCTGCATTTGTATTTCTCAACCTTTCGGTAACTGTAACCCTTTGCATCTCATAAACATTACTCCCAAATTCGCCGACCCAACCTGATTTTGCGAAAGAGACCAGCTTGGGGCTCATACCCGCAAGCACGTTGCGTGATCCTTAGAAAATTACATCTTGCGAAAGGGTTGTAAAGATTTTCATACTTGATCATTAAAAAGGCGCCCGGGTATGATATGAGCCGGGTCCGGACCACACAATTCGTGTGTCGCGCTGGAATTTCGGTTTTCTACCCCTTTATGGGTTTTTTATTCCAACCACCACAGTAGACAAGGGTGTCAGCGGAGAGACTTTGAGCAACTCGAAACCCGCAGTTCGTATTTCTTCGAGCAACCCCGATACGGTAGCCAAGGTACTTCCTGGATTGGTGATCAGCTCGACCAACAACCCAAACATGGCGCCGAACCTCGTTCCACCGCCGTCGGGATCCGAATAATATCCGCGTACAATCAATATTCCTTTATTGTTCAGACAATTATGTACCTTTTGTAAAAGCGGTCGTATTTTCATCCGATCATAAAACACGTCCGATACCAACACCGCATCCATCCCTTCGCCGAAAGACCCGTTGAGAAGATCCGTCTCGACCAGCTCGATCCTGGCACTCTCTTCGCAATCCGAAATCATTTCCCTGGTTATCTCCAAAGTCTTCGCTCTATCGAAGATCGTAGACCGCAGCTTGGTATAGCGTCGACAAAACGCAACCGAATACCAGCCGGACCCTCCACCGATGTCCGCCAACTTACGGCAATCGCCAAGATCGACACATCCGACCAAGGCATCGGCCTCACCCGATTTTCCCAAATCATCCATGGCGTGGACAAACAGCCGGACAC
>JBFFBT010000099.1:0-17963 GCA_041560255.1 Myxococcota bacterium
GGCCGGGGGGATGGACGACATCGAAACTGTTGCCTTGCGGGGTTTGTACAAAGATCAAATCCAGCTCGACCCCGGAAGGGTTTGTATGCATTTCGGCAAGCTCGGCCGGATCATTGATCCGGTGGGCCCATATACGGCTTGCGTCCGGTCCGAAATAATCGATTCCAAAAAAAGTGTCCGGCCTCGGAAAATCTCGGTTGCATGCCGTGCGGTTTCGGTTTGAGTTGAAATCCGGATGGATGATGCTGCGGCGTGGATCCAGATGCGTGTAACGAATACCGGACAGATCTATCACTGTATGGAAGAGATCGTCGAGAACATAGGGGCGGGTGGTTGTCGGTTGTGTGCCGGCATAGAGATCCGGGCGGTTTTTTTTGTACGCCTCGGATGCCCAAAGCAGCAACGGTACCATGACCATCGGACCCGAACAAATCTCTTCTTCATGACCGCAGAAATCCAGGGTCTCAAAAATGTCTTCTCCATGGTCGGAGAAATACAGTACGAACGAGTCGGCCTGTTCGCTTCGAATCCTGTTGATGATTTGGTAGACGATGTGATCGTTATACAGCAAGGCGTTATCGTAGGTGTTTGTGATGGTATGGATTTTTTTGGTAGCTGGATCGGCTGCCTGGAGCTCGATAGACGGGGTATGAAATAGGTTGTAGGCGGCGGGGTAGCGTTTGGCATAACGCCAATGGGCGCCCATCAAGTGCACCACGATAAAAAGGTTGTTGTCTGCGCGTTGTCTGAGAGTTTCATCCAAATAGGCAAGCAACACGCCGTCCTTCGAGTCGGACTCGTTGTCGGATTTTCGAAAATCGGAAAACAACACCACATTCGAGCGGTTGGCCAAAGACGTCGCCAAGTTTCCCCATATGCCGTGGGATTCTTGGTTGGAGATCCAGAAGGTTTTGTAGCCCGCAGCACGATATATATCCATCAACACGGGATACTCATACCATTTTTGGTCCGATTCTGCGTTGTAGGCGCCCAATGCCTTTTGAAGCACCAGATCGGTATGGACATGCGGGCTGATGACGTCTTCGAAGACCAGAAGCTCCGAACCCAATGATTCGAGCTTGGGGTTGGTTCTTCGATGGTAGCCATACAGGCTCATATGCACACTGCTTATGGATTCGCCGATTATCACAAGGTGGATTTTGTTTTGATGCGGTTCGGGCTCGACCAGTTTTTCGAGGTTGAACGATCTCAGCTTGACGGCGATTTTTTCATACTCGCGCGCCTCGTCGAGGTATCGAAATACTGCGCCAAGAATGCGAAGTGGTGACGAATGGATGACGGGTTTGGGTAAAAACATCGGTAGGATGACAAAAAAAGCGGCCAGGGCCGAGAAAACCAGAAACCCGTAGTGAAAATACCGTGTCAGGTGGGTGAATTTTAAAAATATACCCGCAGGAAACGGACTACCAACAAGAACCACGACATGCAAGAAGCGGATATCCAGATAGTGAGCCAAAAACTCGGACATCTCACGTCCATTGGTCTGAAGGATCACGAACAGCATTTCGTCCGTAATCCAGTGACCGAAGTATATGATTGCGGTGACATCTAAAATGCAAAAGACCGCCTGCAGCAACACTACGGCATAGAAAAACACCCTGGCTCCGATCGATACGATCGGCCTGCCTGCAAACAGAGCGGTGGCTGCGCAGCATACCAGCATCAAACCCCAACCGATGAGGGTGGTGATCGACAATGTCGTCAAGAGAGCTTCTATGGCTTGGTTTTCAGACCAGTCCATATGCAGGCAGTAAGGCAACAGTGAGAAATACATGAGTACGCATGCGGGCCACATGAGCTTTTTACATTCGGCGTAGAGGTCTGCGGATATGGCGCCGATGAGCGAAGCGATGAGAGACCTCCCCTTACGAGCAGGTTTTCGATTCTTTCTACAATCCGGTGAAAGCCATCATACCTCAGGAAGGCCCGGTATGGCAAACTCACCGTTCAGGGGGTATGAAAGCATCCCCTGAACGGTTGGTGACAGACTATGTCGAGGTGACGATGATACAATCGGGGCAATTGGTATGGGATCGATGAAATGGAGGGTTGTTCTAGAAGTCGTCCGAATCCGGATCGTGGTAGACGTGACCTCCTTGCCAGGCGGTCCCGTTCCAGGTGCCTTGTTTCCACCATATGGCCACATCGCCGTCATCGTCGATGTCGGTATGAGCCAGGCAGCGGAAGTGATCGTCGGTGGCAATGGGATCGGAGATCTGGGTGTGTTCCATACCATAGACGCCATAGACGGCATCGGTGAGAATCCATCCGATTCTTACAAAATCAGCGCCGCCCCCGCCCGCATCAAAATAACCATCGGGGTACATCGCGGAATCAGGCTGGGGCACATTGGTCAAATCCGGGCCCACCAGAGCGATGGCGGCAGGCATTTGTTGGCTGGTGGCCTCTCCATTGGGAAGCGCCACCGGTTTGTCGAAGTAGTCCACTACGCCTTTGTAGCACTTATCCAGGTTTTCGTTGACTTCCGATGCTTTGGCTTTACGGATGTAGTTGATGAAAGCCGGTATGGCCACCGCGGCGAGAATACCGATGATGGCTACGACGATCATGAGCTCGATCAGCGTAAAACCTTCTTTTTTGTTCATTTTATTTCTCAGTTTGATGAGCATGTTTTCTCCTTTCTAGAGAAGTTGGAACACCGTTTACTTTTCGAGACACTTTATGTCGGTTCAATCATCACAAGCTTCATGGAGCTTCAAGAAGACTGTCTTCCATGCGCGTGTTGCTAATAAAGCAACATCCGTGCCACAATCTGATAAGGATAAGTTTATATAACATAACCAGTTATTTTCGGCAAGTCTTTTTCTCCGTATTTTTCGGGTGACAATTCTTGTCACCCGGGTGTCGTGAATTGGCAATCTCGCGCTGTGTCTCAACGCTATGTCTTCGGTCGTTTTTTGTAACCGTTCACCTCAGGGTAGCGATGACTCTTTCAATTTCTGCGAAACTCTTAGGGTTTACATGCTATCAAAAATCGATTGTTTGTAAACTCTGCTCAAACAAGTCCTCGATATCTCAAGAACCATCGCTATCCCGGTTGAACGGTTACCGTTTCTCAATTCGGTTCTTATTGGATCGCTGTCAAACCACAAACTGCTCAACCTGGACTTTGAGCTCGCTTGATCTATTGTGTAAAGACTCCAGGATGGCTTCCAAATGTTGCACCGTGTTGATCTGTTGGGTGACGGCGGATTTGATGGCTTCCACCGCTCCCATCATTTGCTCGCTTGCGTGGGTCTGTTGTTGTTGGGCTTCGTCGACCTGCTGGATCATGGTGTTGATTTTTTCGATCGCTTGGGTGATCTGTCGAGAGCCGGAGGCCTGCTCTTGACTGGATTGGTGCACTTGCTTGTTCAGGGTGTTCATCTGGGTTGCGCTCTTCATGATCAGATCCGAGCTGTGGGCCTGTTCTTTGGTGGCGCTGTTGATTTGTTGTATGGTATGGGCGATCTGCTGGATCGACAGGCTGATGTCTTTGGTGCTGGTTACTTGTTCTGCGGTTGCGTTGGCGATGTGGCGCACCATGTTGGCCGATTTATCGGTGGAATCTTTGATCTGGCTGAGCACTTTGCTCGTGTCGCCGCCCAGGCGTACGCCTTCCGAGACCCTTTGCATGCCGGTCTCCATGGCTTTGACGGCGTGCTCAGAGTCTTCTTGAATGTTTTCAATCAATTTTGCGATCTCGGTGGTTGAGCTTCGGGTTCTGTCGGCCAAAGCCCGGATCTCATTGGCCACCACGCTGAAGCTATGGCCGTGTTTACCGGCTTGCGCTGAGATGATGGCTGCATTGAGCGCGAGCAAATTGGTTTGATCCGTGATCTCGTTGATAACACTCAGAATGTTGCCGATGTCGTCGAGACGGGATACGAGCCGCGCCAAAATCTGGGAAACCAAATGAGTGGATTCGCGGATTTTATCGATCCCTTGGACGGTGTCTTCTAGGGCATGGACTCCGGCGTCGGAGTTTTTAGAGACCAATTCGGATAATTTTGCTGTATCTTTGGCATTTTGCTCCACTTCGACCATGGAGGCTTCCATCTGTCGCATGGCTTCGGAGGTGATGCTGATAGCGCTGTTGAGCTCGTTGATGTTGGAGGCGATTTGTTTGATGGAAGCGGACATCTGTTCTATTGCGCTTGAAGTTTCGCTGACCGAATCGGCCATATTGTTGATATTGTTGGTGACCTCGTCGTTGACATGCGCCATTTCCAGTATCGCCGACGAGCTTTGCTCGGCGTTGTTGCTCAAGGTGTCGACGTTTTGGGCGATAATTTTCGTGCTGTTTAGGTTATCCTGCACCGAGATCGAGGTCTCCTCCACTTTGGCGCCGATCACGTCGGCTCCCGACGAGACCGCCTGGGTTGCCGAGGTGATTTTACCGGTGACCTCATTGAGACCCGTAACGAGCTCTTTGATTGAGGAGATGAAACCCCTTTGCCAACCCATCATGGCTTGAAACGACTGGGCCAGCTCGCCCAGCTCGTCGGATCTCTCGACAGGGATTTGGGTCGTGAGATTTCCGGTTTGCACAATTTGGCTGGTGAGTCTTTTCAGCCGGTCGATGGGCGAGACCAACAAATATCGGACCAAGAAAAACATCCCGGCCAGCCCCAGCAGGAACAAGGGTAAGATAATCGCAATCAGAGAAAGCACGTTGCCGCTTTGCACGGATTCGATCTCGTCTTTGGAAAAACCGATCTGTAAAGTACCCCGGTTGCCCGAATCGCATTTCACCTCGGTACGGTAGTGAATCAAAAGATCATCGAGGCGGATGTCGGTCTCTGAGAATGTGAGCTCGGTCGGGATTTCCAAACGGTGGGGATTCCACACGGCGATGATGTCTCCGCGGCTGTTGTACATGGCGCCATACATGGCTCCGGGGATATCTTGTAAGAGAGCGATGTGGTTGTTGAGCTGATCCGGGCCTTGAAACTCGAAATAATCCAGGGGGGCGCGGGTGACGGTTGCGAGCAACATGCCGACGCTGCGAACCTTGCTCTGGGTCCATTCTTCCGCCACGCCCATGATTTGGTTGGCCACCAGAATTAAAATGGCCAGACCCATGACTCCGAAAAGGATCCCGAAAGACAATGTGGCTCTAAAACTCAGAGCGGCAAAGCGGTTGGCTTTATGATCCTGCTTGGTTGGGCTTGTGTTCGACATGGATTCGTTCATCTAACGAATGACCTTCGCCAAGGTGAGCAGTTCCGACTGAAGCTCGTGTTTTTCGGCCTGGAGTCTTTTCAGATTGATGACAATCTGCGGCCGCCCGTCGTCTTTGGTCTCCAAGCCGATGGATACATGTCCCTTTTCCACCAAACGGGCATTACCCGTGATGGTCAAGAGGCCTTTTTGCTCGCACAATTCTTTATATATGCCGATCGTGCTGTCTGAATTGATATAGAGAACATCGAAGCTCGACGCGGCTTGCTCGAGCTTGTCTGCGGAGATGCTGACAACCTTGAATCCAACCGACTCGAAAGCGTCGGATGTCTCCTGTGCTTGTTTGCTCGATTCGCCGACCAACGCCACAACGAGCTTGTCCGATTTGCCTTTGAGAACTTTATCGTAAGATAGAATTTTTCGAAATAGTGCCGCTTGCAGTTTGACAGGAATCTGCATGGTTGCCAACACCGGCAGGGTCAGCGAAAACAAGCCTGCGAATATCAGAAAAGTGTGTTTCATATGCGTGGGTCCGTAAACGGGTTTCCTCACTTTGAGTACGTTTGGTTCTAAAGAGCCGCCATGTTACAAATGATAAACCAAGCCCAGTAATATCAATCTTCCCCGATTGGGAACTCCGTCGGACAACACGGAGGATGCCGTGCGGATCCTCTCGTTAAGTATATTGCTGATATTAATAGTAAATTTGAACGCGGGTGTCAAGTTGTAGGCCAACTTGGCGCCCAGCAAAACATAGACATCTTGGCTGGGCAGGGATGCGACGGCTACGATACGCGGGCTGAGCGCATGTCCGAAATCGTTGTACCAGTCGTAGCGAAAGCCGGCAGCGATGTTGATGCTTTCGGTAATGGACTGTTTGTCTTGAATGAAAAGATCTACGATGCTGGCTTTTATGTTGAGAAGTTGTTCGAGCGACATGTCCAAGAGATCGGAGCCTGCGGATCTATATGTGGTTGGTAGGGCATTCGGGTTTATGTCGGAAGCAAAATCCGCGTTGTCGTTCGATGCCATGCTCGAGCTTGCAATCATGAAAATAAAAATCAAGTTTTGTATTTGGATGGCTTTGGTATACATGCGCTTCCCCTCCTAGATTGTGCCTGAAAAAACGAGGGATATGCTCATGGCATTTCGTACCCTTGGCTTAGGGCTCGCAACCCGTTTTCAAAATAGGCTGGATATTTTATCCGATAGTATCTAGGATACAGCAAGTATCGGGCCTGTGTCCAAAAAATGGATGCTGGGTGTTATTTAGTACGAAGTTTTACGTAACGTGATTTTGAAACGATCACGAAGGAGCCGGTGAATATGAATCCTATGAGCACACTCGCAGATTGGGCCCAAATCCGAGGCCGGGTAAAAATCGAGCTTTCCGAGATCAAACCTCTTATCGAGATGTTTCATGGATACACGAGCCCGGGGGTGTTGTTGGGCGCCGCGATGGTTCAGGCGGCCAAAGAGCAAATAGAGCCTGGAGTGTTGTATGAAGCTGTGTGTGAGACCGCAAAGTGTCTGCCCGACGCGATCCAGCTTTTTACGCCTTGTACGGTGGGAAACAGCTGGCTTAAAATCGTGGATCTGGGTAAGTACGCGCTTGCGTTGTTCGATAAATACACCGGGGAGGGAGTCCGGGTATGGGTGGATGCAGGCAAGCTCGAGAATTGGAGCGAGATCAATGCCTGGTTCATGAAGCTCAAGTCCAAGCAGGAACAAGATCAAAAACTTCTCATCGATCAAATCGTACAGGCAGGTGCGCGTGTCATGGGCGTCCAGCCGGTCAAGCTGCATCCGGATTTTATGCGCAAGAAGATCAAAGACTCCTACCTGATCTGTCCGAAGTGCCGTGAGTCCTATCCGTCCCGCCACGGCGGCGCCTGCTCGGCCTGCCGCACAGAATCTCCTGTCCAAATTTATCTCTAGATTGTGGTCGCGCGTACGCGTCGGCTTATCGAGAGGGTCGGGATGAGGAAGCGCTGGTCTGGAAAGGGCGGGTTTGGCTCATGAGCATGGTTTCGGTTTCGATGTTTTCAAGGTTTTGCAGATAAACCGATTTGGCGCGCTCCAAAGCGGTTTTGCGGGCTTCGACTGGTACTGATACGTTGGTCGACAGCAGTTGCATGCACCAGGCGGAACAATTTTCCGCATGCGAGTTGGTGGTTGAAATCATCGTAAGAGCCATAACTGATAGAATAGCGATTGTTTTTTTCATGGGATTTCTCCTTTTGTATACGTGTCGAGGTCGTACGCCTATTCGGCGTTCGCGCCTTTATGTCGGGTGTTTCGGGAATCCAGGAGTGTGTCGGTTGCCTTGGAGACCCGGGCGGCCAAATGATTGAACTTGGCTCGCAGTCTTTCCAGATCATCTACCGGGCTGCTTTCGGATCTGGGCTCGGATTCGGACGATGTCGCAACCGGCTCGAGCTTCATGAAAAATGCCGCCAGCAGATAGAAAAAGGCCACCGGAAAAAAACCAGTGAAGATCATGGTTAGCACCGTCAAGATGCGCATCCATTTGACCGAGATATTAAGATATTCGGCCAATCCGCGACAAACTCCCAAAAGCAAGCCTTCTCTCGAACGATATAATTTGGCGATTGACATGGTAACAAACTCCCTCTTTCGGTGTATGTGTTGCTCCAATGCCCCGGTACAACGAGGTTGCATGCTTTTTGTGAGATTGCAAGGAAGGGGCCAAATCATAAGATTGAGTTAACATATTGTAAATACTATGATTATCATGAAAAACCAGGTCGCAGACATGTGTTGGTTTGGCGAAAATCGCCAACTCGTGTCGGATTAATCCATATTTGAAGGCTTAGGTTTCGCGATAATCTGATCAGAAAAGATCGGTCGGTGCCGCCGGGTGTGGACCAAGGCGCAAAAAAGTGCTACAAACCTGCGAAGGAAAATGAAACCACTGCTCATCATCCTAGGTATTTGGTTGTGCTTGTATGTGTTGTTCGCAAACGAGGTGTTGATCAATCCAGACGGCATTGCCCATTTCAGTTATTTGCGATCTTTGCTGTTTGATGTGGATCTCTTGTTTTTCAATGAGTACGAGCACTATGCTTTTCAAACCGGTGCGGCCTACCTCACTCCGACCGGACATCTTTCCAACATATGGTCCATCGGTCCGGCGGTATTGTGGTTGCCGTTCGCCCTTTTGGGTCAGCTGTTTTCTTACCCTCTGGAGTGGTTCGGCATAGATGTCGGGCAGGCCGGTTATTCGTTGGGCCTGATTGCGTTTGGTGTCAAGTTGGGCTCCTCGCTTTTGGGTTTGTTGACGGTTTGGCTTTTGTATCTGATGGGGCACAAGCTTACGGGGCGGCGCGAATTGTATCCACCGCTGCTTTTCTTGTTTGGCACTCCTCTGGTGTTCTACTCCTTTTATTGGTCCGATCTGTCCCACGTACACTCTGTTTTCGCGGTAACGATGTTCTTGTATGTACAGCTTTCCGATCGCGACGAGACCGATCCCTGGTATTGGGCGTGTTCGGGGTTGTGTTTTGGGTTGATGGTGCTCGTGCGGGAGCAAAACGCGGGGTTCGGCGTCTTGATGCTGCCGGATGCCTATCGATTGTACCAAAGTGGGATTGAAAAGAAATTATTTTTCAAAAACATAGGTTTATGGTTTGTCTCGGGGTTTGTGTTGCTGCTCCCGCAGTTTTTGGCATGGAAAGTCGTTTTGGGATCCTTTTGGGCGGCTCCCAAATCGGCCAACCTGGATTGGGGCAGCTTTCGGATCGTGTCTTCTTTGTTCTCAACCTATCATGGACTTTTTGTCTGGACCCCGCTGTTTTTGCTCGGATTGTTTGGAGCTTTGGACTTGTTCAGGGAAAACAAACGGTTTGGTATATGGTTGGCGGTTGCGTTTGCCATCCAGCTTATCATCAACAGCAATGTCGTCAACTGGTGGGCCTCGAGCTCGTTTGGAAATCGTTTCTATCTCAACTGTCTGCCTGTGTTTTATATCTTTTTTATGAGCCTGTACCGGAACAAGAGAAAGTTGGCGATGGTCTTATCCGGGGTGGCGACGGCATACAGCCTGTATTTGTTTTTGTTGCAGGCCGAAGGAACCCTGCACCTGGGCGGCTATCTGGCGGCAGGTGAGTTTTTTGGATTGCTGAGGTCGAATCTATCCGCCGTTCCATCTATGTTGTATAAGATTTTTGCAAATCCTTACGGTCAGATCAAGGCCGGATTGATTGTATCGCTGCCCATTGCGGCTCTGGCGTTTGCAGTCACGGTCTGGTTTGGCCGGGTGTTTGAGAAAAACCTTGAACCCAGAAAGTTTGTCCTGCGAATTGGGACGGTTTTATTGGGGCTTACCCTCGTGTTCGACGGATTGATCGCGGCGGCGGCTTTCGGCGCCCGAGAGAAAGCCTCGACTTATCGGGTGCAGGCAGCCGGGATGCGCTATCATGCCGAGGATTGGCAGCGTTTCATCAAAAAGAATTCACTCGAGATCATCGCCAAAAAATACATTAAGGATGGGCAATACGATTCGGCTCGTACGACCTTGGAAAGGCTCATACGGCTCCAGCCGCAACATGCCATGTACCCTCTCATGCTGGGATTGATGGATATACAGCTCGGTCGGTACCGCCAAGCCGAAAGCGTTATCGCAGGCGCTTTGCGCATGTATCCGAACCATCCCGAAATCAACCGCTATGCCCGGTTGCTCGCCGAGCGGGTCGAACACCAGAAGATAGCCTTGCGGTTTTCATTTGATCAGCATTTCAACATGAGTGTCTCTGTCCGGCTCGAAAATCTTTGATCCATATCGCTACAACCCCAAGGTGAGCGGTTATAGATCGCATGGGAACGGATTTTATGGGTTACCTTCCTGTGGGGGGTTGACTCCGAGTTGCTTCATCTTTTCGTGGTCTTGTTTGGCTAGCTCGGGTCGGCCCGCTTTTTGGTGTGCTTTGGCGCGCATTCGATAAGCGGCCGCCGAGCGTGGATCCAGCTCGAGTACCCGGCTCAAATCCGCGACGGCGTCATCCAGTCTGCCGAACTCCATCAAGATGGTCGCGCGGTTGAGGTAGGCTTCTTTTAGGGTTGGATCCAACGAGATAGCCCGGTCGAGATCGGACATGGCGGCTTCGAGCTGGTTGGTCTTTATCTCGATGACCGCTCGGTCGACATAGGCTTTGGGAAAATCGGGGTCCAGCTCCAAGGCTTTGTTGATATCTCGGGAGGCCTGAAAAAGATTACCTTTTTGTCCGTACATGTTGCCCCGTTGTTTGTAGGCCCGGGCTTCGGTCGGAGTTACCAGCAGGCAATGGTTCCAAAGGGTCAAGCCGTCTTTCCAGCTGGGTATTTGGATCCAAAAACTCTGAGCTGCAAGCAGGCCGATGAGCGCAAATGCTCCTAGGGTGAGATACCGGTGGGCGATCTTTTGGAGGAGGTAGGCAAGCACGAGTGATACCGGGAACATGGACAGGTACACGTAGCGATCGGATACTGTGGACCAGGCCTGAAAAGGAAAAGCCACCAGGCCGGATGTGGGCAGATAACCGATGACGAAAAGCAAGCCGGCCGCGGCGACGATGGGGTGTTTTTTTCGCAAACCATACATGCTTACTGCCAGGACCACCGGAATGATCCAGCCGATGTACAGCCAGGTGCCTTGAATCAGCGAAAGGGGGGTTCGGTCGTAGGATACGGCCAAACGGGTGGGATTGATGATCTTGTACAGATAGAAATTGATGGTGTCCATCCAGATCAATGGATGGGTCCAAAATGGAATTTCGATTTTAAAATGAGAGTATTTTTCCTGACCCGCGATGGTGACCAGCGCAAAAGGTATCATGAGGAGAAAGCCGGGAGCCAAACGCACCAAAGATCGTCTCAACGGGGTGCGGAACAATCCGACCTCTACGACCAAGGCGAACAAAGGCAGGATGATGGATGCGGGTTTGGACGCCATGGAAAGTGCCAGGAGAGCCATGCCGGCGAGGTATTTAAGTCTGTGATTTCCAGGTTTGGCCGCAAGGTGGTGGTTGGATTGCAGGTAAAGGATCAGGCTGCCTAGGCCGAGCAGTGTTCCGAGTAGACCGCGCATTTCGGAAACCCAGGCGACCGTGTGTACCTGGATGGGATGGACGGAAAAAAACAGCGCGCCTATCAAGGCCGCCCATTTGTGTCGTATCAGGTTGTAAAGCAACCAGAAAACCATCAGGCCCACCAAGATGTGCACGACGATGTTGGCAAGATGCAGCACGAAAGCATCGGGGTTGGGGGTTGATGAAGAGGCGCCGGGGAAGAGCTTTACCAGAAGGGCCCAAACCGAAAAGGTCACGGGTGCATATTGTTTGTCAATCGGGCCTTGCCAGAATTCCCAAAGCTCTTTTTCCCCTGGTGGCACCAAGTGCCGAAGGTGTAAGGACATATCGTCCCAGACCAGCTCGAAGCCGGTTGCCTGCCAGTACAGTCCGAAGGGTACACTCAGCAAGAGGAAAAAAATGACCATATGCCGGCGATCTGTGAAAAAGTCCCCAAACCCGAATGAAATGCGGAGCGGTTCGGGTTGGAGGGCGCATTGTGGGGCTTTGATCGATCTTGGGGGTTTGTGGGTGCTCTTCGGCATGCGAAAAGACTATGGTGGCTCGCAGTCGGTGTCAAGGCGGGGTTGCTGTTTTGAAGCAGTTTTTTGACGTCATATCGAGCAGGAACAACCCGGAATGGAACGAATGTGCGGATTGCATACAAGCAAGATGGCGGTTGACTTGACTTTATCGCGATGCTTTGATAAAGGCTCGTGCGTTTGGCTGTTTTCATATTTGGAGGATGCGGTATGTCGAGCCTGGTTGTTGTCGGAGCACAATGGGGGGACGAGGGTAAGGGTAAAATCGTTGATATTCTGAGCGGATTTGCCGATACGATTGTTCGGTTTCAAGGTGGCGCCAACGCCGGTCATACACTTGTTTTGGCAGCAGAGAAGCTCATTACCCATTTGGTCCCCTCGGGCGTATTGCATCGTGGAAAACACAATATCATCGGACCGGCCGTCGTGGTGGATCCCGAAGTTTTGCTCTCGGAGATCAAAGTCCTTCAAGAAAAGGATTTGCTCAAAGAGGCCGATTCGTTGTTGATAAGCCACCGGGCGCATGTGGTCATGCCGTACCATCGCTGGTTGGATCAGGCCAGAGAGACCGCCAAGGGAGACGCGAAGATCGGCACCACACTTCGAGGGATCGGGCCGTGTCTGGAAGACAAGGCTCAACGCACCGGCATACGCATGATCGATCTGGTGGATCCAAGCGTCCTGGAAGCCAAAGTCTCGGCCCGTCTTGGAGAGCTCAACGCTTTGATGGCCCACTACGGGCAAAAAACCGTCTCGGCAGAAGAGATATTACCTGGTCTCCATGAGTTGGCCGCAGAATTGAAAAGTTTTGTGGCCGATGCATCCAAAGCGGTGTGTGATGATTTGGATCGAGGGAAGAACATATTGTTCGAAGGCGCTCAGGGCGCCATGTTGGATATCGATCATGGGACCTATCCTTTTGTGACTTCTTCCAACACGTTGGCCGGTGCGACCTGCACATCGTTGGGTTTTGGACCGCAGCGCATCGATAATATCATGGGTGTATCCAAGGCTTACACCACTCGGGTGGGCTCGGGTCCTTTTCCCTCTGAAATTCTGGATGACCTCGGAGACCGCATACGAGCCAACGGGGGTGAATACGGGGCCACGACCGGCCGCCCCCGACGTTGTGGCTGGCTGGACTTGGTTGCTCTGAAGTATGCCTTGAGCATCAATGGTTGCAGCTCGATCGCGCTGACCAAGCTGGATGTGCTTCGGGGCTTGCATCCCATCCGGGTCGTGGTGGGTTATCTTTTGGATGGACAACCCATAGACAGGCCGCCTGCGGACATGAACGCGTTCGAAAGATTGGAGCCGGTGTATAAAGATCTCGAGGGTTGGGATGAGGATCTTCGCGATGCCAGGGACATGGAGGCTCTACCCGTGCAGGCCAGGCGTTACATCGAACAGGTGGAAGGCTGGCTTCAAGTCCCGGTTGTAGTCGTATCGGTAGGTTCCGAACGCAGCCAGACCATCATGCGTCAAAACCCATATCGGTTGGCGCGCCATGCCGCCGATCTCATAGAGCGTTGATTTTTTGGTATTGATTCGGTCGGCGGGTTTCAAAGACGTCGCTTAGTGCGGTGATGTGTTTGTTGCGGGAGCGGGCCGGGTCGATCTGTTGGACCATGAGGCGTTGTTCATCTCTTCCGGCGTCCAAAAGTACTTTTCCATCCGGTCCGACCATCCGGCTGAATCCAGTGAAAGTGAGGGATTTGCCCGAGATGCGCTCTTCTGTCCCGATGCGGTTGGCGGTTGCGGTAAAAACCCGGTTTTCGATCGCGCGGGTTACCATGGCGGCTTGGCAAAAGGGCAGCACCAGGTTGGCCGGATGCGCGATGATATCGGCGCCAAGCAGCGCCAAGATTCGGGCCGACTCCGGAAAAATCCAATCGAAGCATATCATGATGCCGACTTTGTACATACCAGTGTCAAAGACCCGAAATCCCAGATCGCCCGGATCGAACAAAAGCGTTTCCTGGTCGAACAGGTGAACTTTACGGTAATTGCCTTCGACCCCGGCGGGGCCGATCAGCGCTGCCGAGTTGTACAACCGAGAGCCGTGTTTTTCGGCATAACCCGCGACCACTCGGCCGCCGATGGAAACCGCTATTTGAGAAAGCGCTTGGTTGGACGGACCGTCTGCGGTCTCTGCGAGCTGCGCGAGCTCGGTGCGGTCTCGAAATTGGTACCCGGTTAGGCACAGCTCGGGCAAAACCAAGAGATCGGCTCGTAGATCACCGCACAGCTCTTTCATGGTGCGAAGGTTGCTTTCAGGATCGGCAAACTTTGGAAAAAATTGTAAAATTGCCAGTTGCATGGATGTTCCTTCATTGGAGCGGCATAGTTCCCGCCCGCCGACAGGGTTTCATTTTCTATCACCGGTTGTCCCCGGCGTGGTGGCATGTACGGCATGCCCGGTACGAAGGCCGAAATTGTAACAGCTTTTGGCAATTGTACGAACAAATTTTGACTTACGTCGAATCAAATGCAATAATCAACGTCAAATGTATGCGGACCCTTGATAAGAAAAAGGGAAAAGCCCTATCGGTCCGAGCCTAGAGGTTGCTTGCTTCTTCGGCTAACGTCTGGTAAAATAAGATGTTGTTTTTCACTCCAGCCAAATACCCAGCGTGACTTCATGGATTGGTGAAAGGATTACGGTCATGTCTTGCAAGTTGTCGAGCATTCGAATTATGTCTCTCATGCTGTTGTTGATGCTGCCGCCTTCGGCTTTCGGCGCCAAGAAGGGCGCAGGGTCGAAGACCATCCGGGTGGTGTTGATGCCGGTCGAGCCGTCGGGCTCTGAACAGGTGGACATCAGACAACTCAGGTCGGTGGCCTCGAACGAGCTCGGCGCGCTCGGTATTTTCAAGCAGGTACCGATACGACAGATGCAGAGAAAGCTGCAAGAGCTCGAAAAAAAGCGGGTGTATCGAAGCGGTTGTATGGCCAACCCGGTTTGCATACGTACCGTGGGAGGAGTACTGGGCGCCCGGGTGATTTTTATGCTCAAAGCCCAATCGAGCGGATCCGAGCTGAGCCTGCGTATGCAGGCATTTGATGCAAAATCCGGCAAGATCATTCGCAGGGCGGAAGAAAAAACCAACCTGACCGGTCCCGAGGTCGAAAAGATTGTGCGTTGGTTGACCAGAAAGGTATCTTCTCCCATGGTGACCACCTTGGCCAAGGGTAAAGGTAAGTTTGAGGTAAGTTGCAACGAAAGCGATGCGACCCTGTTGGTCAATGGCAAATCCTTCGGTAAAAGAATCGGAAAAAGTTTTAAAGTGTCCTCCGGGGTTTTCGATATCATGGTGAAAAAGCCCGGGTTTGTACCCTATCGGGATGTGGTGGTGATCAAACCCGGAGAGACCGAGACGATCTCGGCTCTGCTTTCACCGGAACAAAATTTATTTCCAGCCGTAGCGCAGACCAAAAAAACTGAAACTCCTGTCGAGCCGGTGCAAAAACCTGCAGTCGCAGGTCCTATCAAGACCGAGCCGGTGCAACCATCCCCGGGTCCCAGGAAAGAACCGGAGAAAGAAAAGCTGCCGCCTTGGATGGTATCTGATACAACCAAACAACCCTTTTTGCCCGTGAGCAAACCGCAACCCTCGCCCGTGCCGGTGCAACCCAGAGGGGAAAAAAGATTTTACCAAACTTGGTGGTTTTGGTCGTTGGTGGGAGTCGTAGCCGTCGGGGGTGGATACGCCACCTACCAGCTGCTCAAAGAGGATTCGGCCTCGAATGGCTCGGCGGTGGTTGTTTGGCCGTAGAAGGGATTGTGAAAGAGATTTTTACACCATGACAATTCGCGATTGGTCGGTTTGTAAGGAGCTTGCAATGATGATAAAGTCTGGTTTTTCCTTTCGTTTTGGTTGGTGTTTGTTCGCGCTGGCGCTGGTTGCTGCCTGCAACCAGGAAACCCTGCCCACCGGCTCGGCTGCCCTGGAGCTGACTTGGTCGACCACTCAGCCCGGATGGTATGCAGCTTTGCCGAGCTATCAAGCCAACGGAACGGCGCTTTTAGGGATTGTGGATACTGTGCGGGTGACGGTAAGCCATGGATCGACCACGCTTACCAGCATGACGTTTAGCTACGAGGCCGGGCAGGGGGTCGTCAATAAGATCCCGGCCGGGACCAACCGCACTTTTATGATCGAAGCCCTGGATGGAACCGATTTGCTCTACCAAGGCACCACCACGGGCGTGACCATCCGATCGGAACAGACCACCAGTGTATCTGTTACCATGCAGGCAGTATACGATAACGACGTATATGCGCCCGCTCGGGTGGACAGCTTGGTAGCCGAAGCCGACGGTTCCACCATCAATCTGACCTGGATCGCATCCGGTGATGATGGGAGAATCGGCACGGCCGCAAGCTACGACCTGCGTTATTCCCAAACCCCCATAGCAGGAGACACCCAGTTCGACGCCGCCACCCCGGCTGTGGGAGAGCCCGCCCCCAAAGCGGCCGGAGGGCAAGAGAGCCTGGCGTTGCAGGGATTTTCTCCGGGGACTTATTACTTCGCGCTCAAGGTGTTGGACGACGGCTCCCCGGTCAACATATCGGCGCTTTCCAACATCAGTGTCGTATCGGTGGAGTCGACGGATGTAACCCCGCCCGCGGCCATCGATGACTTGGCAGTGGTCAGCGCGGACAGCAAATCGGTCATCCTCGAATGGACTGCGCCCGGAGATGACGGCGCTACGGGCGGATCGGTATCCCAATATAAGATCAAATACAGCAAAGATCCGATTACCGCCGGCAACTTTGACGCCGTTACCACCGCGACCGAGCTGAACGAGCCGCTGCAGGCTCCCGGCGTCAAGCAACGCGATAACGTAAGATGGTTGACCGCGGGCCAGCAGTACTATTTTGCGGTCAAGGCCGGGGACGAAGTGCCCAACTGGTCGACGATATCCAACGTGATCACCAAAACCGTACCGGGTATACGCATCAATGCGCTCACGCCGTACATCACCACCGAGGACGGAGGCACGGCGGAATTTGAAATAGAAGTCCTGTCCGAGCCCGAAGCAGGGATTACAGTGGTGATTGATTTGGAAAGCACCAACACCGCCGAAGGCACGGTCGCGCCGGCCAGCGTGAGCTTTACCGCCGCCGATTGGCAGACGCCCAAGGGAGTGGTAGTGACGGGTGTGGATGATGGAGAAAACAAAGACGGCAATACGGAGTATAAGATTATTACCACCAACAGTACGACCGGTACATCCGATTACACCGGTATGGAAGTATCGGATTTGGATATGGTCAACGTGGACAACGACACACCAGGCATCGCTGTAAGCCCGATTGTGCTCAATATAACCGAAGGAGGCGCGCAGGCTCTGTTCGGTGTGGTGCTCAACACCTATCCGGGGTCCGATGTAACCATTGGTATCACCAATAACAATCCGGAGGATTATACGATAGATAAGACCTCGCTGGTCTTTACTCCTGCAAATGGTAAAAGCCAGCAGTTTGTCACCGTTACCGCGGTCGACGACGATATCGACGAAGACGATCAAGAAAGCTTTACCATTGTAACCAGTCCTGCAACAAGCAGTGATGCGGATTACAATGAAAAAGATCCAGCAGATGTATCGGTGACTGTGGAGGATAATGATGTCTCAAGTATCGTTGTAACCCCGACAACGATTACGGTGAACGAGGAGGCGGGAGCAAGCACGTTCGCAATCCGCCTTGATTCACAACCGACTGCGGATGTTGAGATAGATTTGAGTCTGAGTGGAACGGGAGCAGATGTAGTAAGCCTGAGTCCCGCAAACCCGATTACACTGACAAGCGCGAATTGGGATAGCGGAGTGGTTGTATCTGTAACGCCGAAAGGCGACCAAATAGACAACGATCAAAGTTTTAATGTTGTGACGGGGGTAGCGGTAAGCGCTGATGGGAAATACTCGGGCAAGAATCCTGCGGATGTGAGCGTAACCTATCAGGATGGGGATGTAGCGGGAGTAACGGTGACTCCCACATCGATTACAGTGAATGAAGAGGTGGGAGCGAGTACGTTCACAATCCGCCTTGATTCACAACCGACTGCGGATGTTGAGATAGATTTGAGTCTGAGTGGAACGGGAGCAGATGTAGTAAGCCTGAGTCCCGCAAACCCGATCACACTGA
>JBFFBT010000100.1:0-17929 GCA_041560255.1 Myxococcota bacterium
GATTTCGTGCGCTCTCAATACTTCGTTATATGCAACGTTGGGGTAGACAGAGACTAAAGGAAATCTCCTTGCGAGGTCAAGGCTCCATCGGCCAGAGCGTTTTTCAGGATTTCGCGGGCTTTTTCTTCCGTTCCTTCAGCCACCGCGATGCGCAGCTCGGCCCGGCGCCCGAAATCCGGCAGGACCGGAAAGGTACGCAAATCCCGGACCAAAAAATCAATGTTGCTTTCTTCCAGGATGAAGCAAATCATGTCTGCTTCCATCCGGTTGGAAACCGTATAGATCTCGGTGTAGTTGGTGTCGGGGCTCTGCTCATCGAGCAGGTCCACCAGATCGACGTCGCATTCCGGACAGGTTTTTACTTCGGTCCGGTACTCATAGTTGCATTGGGGGCAATACGGCATCTGTTTACGCTCCTTTCACAGTCCCGCTCGACTCAGGTGGTTCAATCCAATCGATATTTTTTCCGAAGATCCTCGACCCCCCGGACGATGTCTCTGGGACTGCTTCCAGATGAGGTAATGGACATAACTTCGTCTTTGAACATAGCCCGGCAATCGAGATCTTTCTTTTGGGCGGCGTCCCGAATGGTATTGACCATTTCTTCGTGATCGGCGGGCTTTTGAAGAAAACGAAAAGCCTGCTCTCTGCCGCTGTCGAGCGCAGCCTGCAAGGTTCCATGACCGGTCAAGACTACCGTTTGAAGGTAAGGACACTTTTGTTTCAACTGGCGCTGCGTCTCGATACCGTCCATACCCGGCATTTTCAAATCCACCAACGCCACATCGTAATCCTGCTCTTCAATCGCCTGTAACGCCAGCTCCCCCGAGGTGACCGCTTTGACCAAAAAACCTTCCCGCAGCAAACGTTTGGACAAATATTCAATCAACTCCTCTTCGTCGTCGACCAACAGAACCCGTATTTCTTTGGGAGACATGCCCAACTCCTTTTCCAGTATCTTCCTGCTCCTCCCTAACCTATGAAGATTCCATCTACTCGTCAAGTCATTCGGCGTCACTTCAATCAAACCGCACCCACTGCTCGGGGTCCACCGCTTTACCTTTCTCCCGCACCTCAAAATACAAATACGGTCCCTTCAACGATCCGCTTCGACCCAATGTTCCGACCGGTTGGCCGGCCCGCAGTCGATCGCCCTCCTTGACCAAAAACGTACCGAGGTGCGCATAGAGCGTGTAATATCCGCCTCCGTGATCCACAATCACCAACAAGCCATACCCTTGAAAAGGTTTGGTATATACCACTTTTCCGGGATATACGCTCACGACCGGCGAACCCTCCTTCGCCAAGATATCGACTCCCTGTTGTAAAGTTTTGGTTTTAAACCTTTCATCCACCTGCAATCCGAACGGTACATCGATCCTCGCTTTTTTCACGGGTGGTTCGAGTCGTTTGCGCCAACTGGCGAACCCCAAATTTACGGAGTCTTTACCTTCCAGCATGGAGACCAACTGCATCAATCTTCCCCGGGCTTTATGCAACTCGGCCACGGCTTTTCGATGCAAGCCCGCTTCTCTCCTGACCAACTCGATGGCTTTGAGCTGCTCGGCCTTGGCCGACTCGGCTTGCTCTCTGCTCTTGAGCACCTGCTCTTTGCGGGCACGCAACCTCACATGCTGCTCCTCCAAACTGTGCTCGAGCTGTGTCAAGCGCAAATGCGAGCGCGCGTTTTGTTCGACCAAAAGCTTATCGCGTCTCACCATCCACTGCAGATATCCAAACCGATCCAAAACCGCCTTGAATGATCCCACCTCGAAAAGAAAATTGAGCCAACCGATCTCTCCGGCCTTGTACATGGCGCGAAGTCTCACCGATATGCGCTTTTTGCCCGCAGCCAACCCGGCCAAGGCTTGTCTGCGCTTGTCAAACATGTCTTGGCGCCGTTTTTCACACTCCTCCAATTCGATTTCGGCCGCCTGAAGCTCGGCTTGCGCGGTTTCGAGCCGCTTTTCGATCTCGGACAACGTCTGCAACAATGAAGACGATTTTTTGCGCAACCGCTGGAGCAGGACTTTTTCTTGCTCGAGGTTTTTGCCGACTGCATCGAGATCTTCGCGCACCGGGTGGGTGGCGCCGACCGGATACCCAGCCGCAAGCACCAACCATCCGAGCAAAATCGATTCGGCCGCTTTCACGAAATCAAGCTTTCTTGAGATACTTGCCCAAGCTCATCACCGATCCGATCAACCCCAAAACACCGCCTGCAAGGCTTACCTGCAAGGTTGTCGCGACCGGTATGAAGTCCAAGGAGATCATTCGAAACCCCAACCATCCCGGCATATCCCATCTCGATAACAAAGTTGTAAAGATCAAATACGTACACAACATGCCGAACAGAGCACCCGCAAATCCGAGCGCCATTCCCTCCATGTAAAAAGGACCTTTGATAAACCCATTTGTGGCGCCTACCAGCTTGAGAATCGATATTTCTTCTTTGCGGGCATATACCGACAACCGTATGGTGTTGGAGACGATCAACACCGCCACCAGAAAAACCACCCCGCCCACCAGCCAACCCAATCCCCGAACTATTCTGGAAAATTCGAAAAACCGATCCAACCAGGCCTGACCATATTGAACCTCTTCCACCCCCGGCATGCCGGCGACTGTGTCCGCCAGCACCTGGATATTTTCGAGCCTGCGTCCCTGAGAATCAAAACCCACCTCGAACGACTCGGGCAACGGATTTTCCTCCAGTCCATCCAACAAATAGGCCTGTCCGCCCAAGAGGGCTCGAAATCTCGAGGCGGCCTCGGTCTGGTCGACAAACCTCAATTCAAACGCTCCGGGATGAGACGCAAGCGCTGTGCGAAGCGCCTGTTTCTGCTGGGGCGTGCAACCAGGCTCTAGATACACGCTAAGCCGCAACCCGGCCGCCAATCTTGCGCCGACCAGCTCCACGTTATGGGCAAGCAACAGGAAAACTCCGATGATAAAAAACACCATCGTGATGGTCCCGACGGTGACGGCCGCCACTCCCGGGCTTCGAACCAAATGCCTGCCTGCGCTTCTGAGAAACCTATACAACTGAGACATGGCGATACGGCTTTCCGGTCAATATTCCAAATCCACCTTCAACATCTTCAGTCGCTCGACATACCTGGGTTCCCTCACCGCATGCCTCCCGACAAAATACGGCCGTTTTCGAGATGTATCACACGTTTTTGGGTTTGTCCCACCCAACTCATATCATGTGTTGCCACCACCACCGTGGCGCCTCGAGCATGAATATCGGTCAGCAATCCGTAGATCTCCCGTCCAAGCTTGGGATCCAAATTACCGGTCGGCTCGTCGGCGATCACCACGGGCGGATCATTGACGATCGCGCGGGCAATGGCCACTCTTTGCTGCTCGCCGCCCGAAAGTTTGAGCACTCCCGCGTGTATCTTGTGCTCCAATCCAACCAGCCTGAGAATCCGGCGGGTTCTTTTGGCGACCTCCCGCCTGGGTTTACCCAATACCTCCACGGCGACCGCCACGTTTTCAAATACGGTCCGCAGATTAAGCAGCTTGAAATCTTGAAACACCACACCGATGCGCCGGCGGTACCGAAATATTTCACGTTGCTTAATTCTGGCGACATTCTGGCCGAACAACAACACTTGGCCGGAGTCGCAACGCTCAGCCAGATACATCAACCTGAGCAAGGAGGTCTTGCCCGCACCCGACGGACCGGTCAAAAAAACAAATCCTGCTTTCTCGATTCGTAGACTGACATCCACCAGAGCCGGACTGTCCGCACCGTATGACAGATTGACATGATACATCTGTATCATGCCGAATCTCCAAACTCGGGGCGCAAAGCACCTCTACGCAAGGCATGCTTGCGTTTTTGCGGCCCGGCCGATTTATGCCCTGCGGCTCCACCCGCCTCCCGGCAATCCAACCACTTAGATCTCATCGTCGCTGTCACCGGAAAGATAACCCAAAATGACCTCATCGAGGCTTTTTTCCGTAATGAGATCTTCACCAAAAATCGTCGGCCCCATCGAGTCCTTCCCTCCGGCTTTTTCGCTCACCCTTTTGCCGGACTGTATAGGTTTCTCTCCGGCGGGTATCGGTTTTCTACCCGCAGCGGCTTTCGACGATCCGGTCGCAGCCGGAGCAAATCGGCGGGCGGCCGGGGCAGGGATCGACGGCGGGCGGGCGGATGCATCTACACCCGATCCGGTCGTTTGCGGGTAGGCGGGAGGAAATTTGGCCGGGGCGGGTTTTGCCATACCGCCCGGCTTTTCGGCAGGCGGCGCCACCGGCTTGGTTATGGGTCTCGCATCCGGTATTTCCTCCGAAGATTCGGATACCGACGTCTTTACGGGCTTAGGCCCGCCCTTTTCGTCCGGGGCGTCATACACACCATTGACCAAATTTCGCAACATCGCCTTGTGCTGTTCCTGCATCAACTCACGCACGATTTCTTCTAAATTTTCCGCGTGCACGATGTCGGCGTAAGAGGTCTTTTTGGTGGCGATGATGTTTCCTCCCACAAATAAGTGGGTGATGATATGAGGATTTTGGGTTCCACTGTCCTCGGTCTGGACATGGTAGATATTACCCTTGTGTTTGACGTTATGGTTGTATCCCAATACAACATTGGATTTGGGGCTGCTCTCCAACGACAAATCCCTTCGATCAATCACCCTGTTATCATATTAACAAAGCATATGTTGCAAGACAAGCCGGTGTAGATTTTCGGCGATCGTTCAGGGGGGTTCGATCTCCGCGAACAAAAGTACATCGGCACATCACCCGACTGCAAACCACCAAAGCTCCTTTGATAACCACGTAACTGGTTGTTCTCATCAACCCGTGTACATGCCAACACGTTCACCTATCTATACGTAACCCCTTGTTTTAGTTTCCGCCGCGCGAAGCGCGGTGGAAACTTCGGAATAGAACGGATATCGATATTCTATGTCAAAACGTACGCCATCCAAATTTACGCAACTCTGGCGGCATATCAGGGAAGCTCCTGCGGTTGTTGCTCCCGACGCATCTGCTGTACTTGATCCAATATCAGTTGCACCTGTTCCACATCTTTGTGGCGCGGGCACATATCCACGAATTTTTGGTAATAGGACTCGGCCTCGCTCATCTGCTCCTCCCGGGCATAACATGTCGCGATGTTTTTCAAAGCAGAGCAGTGCGCTGGATTGAGCCATATCACTTCTTTGAGATGGGTAATGGATTCTGGATATCGACCGGCCTCAAACGCCTGCATGGCCTTGTTCATCAACCGGTTGGTTTCAGTGTTACGGTTGCGTCGTCCGATTTTCTCGGCCTTGGATCCTCCGGCTTTCGCCCTGACCGTCTCACCGGCTTGGCTGTTTTGCGTGGCTGACTTTTTCTGCAAGCCCAAAACACTTTGTTTCAAGTGTATGGCAAAGGTGTTGTCCGGTTCCAATCCAAGAACTTGATCGAGATATATCAAGGCTTCTTCCAATTCGGAAGCTTCCTTGGCTTGGGAAGCCTCCTGCAACAGAAACGCTTTGTACTGCTCCAGCAATCCGGGTTGCATTTCTTTCGCCTGTTCGGCCGCTTTGGTGCCGGCCGGAACGCTGGAAAGCATTTTCCAGGCGCGATCATAGCGTCCAATCGCAACGGCTTTCTTTATTTCATCGAGCTTTTTCTCGGCTTTACGTTCGCGCTCGACATCCTCCATCAACCGCTTGGCTTGCACGTGCTTGGGAGCTTTTGACAAGGCTTCGCGCAGCTTGGCTTCGGCCGCCGCCAGATCGCCCGCTTCGAGCTTCTTTTTGCCCTGCTCATAATCCTGCTGGGCGGTCGAACCAGGGGGTTCGTCCCGACTTGGTATCTTTTGAGGTTCGGATCGGCGCTCGAGTTTCCCCGGCCGACTTTCGGCCTGCTGAGATCGGGTAGGATTGTAGTGCCGGTAGATCAAATATGCCGCCGCAGCTACCGCCAAGAAAAGGAAAATCACCACCAAGGGTATCCACTTCTTTTTCTTTTCGGCAGACATTTCTTTAGGAAGCGGCATTTCCCGGGTAGGCACCTCATGCATCGTAGAATCTTCGTCTTCCTCTCCGTATGATCCGATACCGTCGGGATCCAAAAAACGCAGTTTCACCCGGCCGAGCTCGATGAGATCTTTCGAGCGAAGTTCGACGCGATTGTAGCTTTGTCCGTTGACCGTAACGGGAAGATCCTCTTCCAGTGCGCTGATGGCGTAGCCGGTGCCATCAAACGTCACGACCGCGTGATGGGGGACGATGGACGCATGGGACAACCGAATATCACAATCCGGACCGCTTCCGATCACCATATGACGTTGATGCAGATCGAACTCGGTGTTTTTCGATTTCGACCAATTTGCAATCAACCGCGCGGCCCTTTCGGGAGCGATTTCGTCCCGCTCCAAAACGGGAAGACGCTTACACCGCCGGGGGTCTTCCACCGGCAGGCGCATCACCGCCGTGGTGCGATCCTGCTGTTGAACCACCAACTCCCGGGTAACCGCCGTCATCCCCATAGAATGCGACTTCCAAGGTGGTTCGTCCTCCAGCCATTGAAGCGCAAAATTATAATCCCCGATCTCAATCAAATCCCCTTCTTGCAGGTTTGTACGCGCAGCTATCCTCTCACCATTGACCTTCACACCGTTGTAGCTGTCGAGATCTTCGATGAACACCGAACCGTCGTTCTTGATAAGACGCGCATGGTGCCGTGAGATGTTGCGTTCCGTCAAGCGAATGGTGTTGCCGTCTTTTCGTCCAATGGTGATCTCGTCTTTTACCAAGGGCACTATGGTCGTGTTGCCTTCCTCATCTTCGATGATTAACTTATACACCACATCCCTCCGCCATCATCATCCAGAATGCCGCAAACGAAATCAGTTTCAGACAACTTCATAGATTACCAAACAACTTGAAGGATATCAATGCGGTTTGTCTTTGGATGCAACCGCGCTCTCCTTGGATACGCAAATCGCTTGAAGATTAATGCCCGCCACCGGCCATCGGGTGTAGGCAAGATTGCGCCCAAGAAATACTTCGAGCGGTTCGTCCACCACCCGAGCGTAACCGGCACGGGCCGCATGCCGCAAATATTTTTTACCCTTCAATTGTACCACCAAACCCTGATGGGATATCCGATAGGGAATGCTGCGGTAATCCGCCCTGACGACATTGAGGATGATACCTGCAGGGATTGCGCGTATTTTGGCAAGCATTGCATCCCGGGGAATGATCGGCAATCGAAACGTCCCAACCGGAATTTGCCCCGGTTCGAGCCGGGGCAGTCGATCTTTCCTTGTGCGCATCCGCCATACCTCGGCGTCCAATCGCTTGGAAACCCAACGCACCGTATCCTTTCCGATCTTACAGGTAATATCCTCGATAAAACCTTCTTTCTGGTTCATGGGTATCCATTGGGCCATCATAAAATGCTTGCGTTGAGCATAATCGATGATCCCTCCGATATAACGTATCTTTATCAAGTTCTCCTCTGCTTGGGCGAGATTCCTGGAATGCGCCAAGGCCAGAGCCTGCTCCAAAAATGTCGTACAATCCAGAGCGTCGAACCGAAAGGACTCTTTCTCGGCCCGCGTGCTTTCGGCAACCTCCGACTCGCGGCCATAGGGCACACCGAGAAATAATTTACTGATTTGATGCAGGCGAGTGACCGGATCGGTCTTGGATTGATGCAGTTGCTCGAGAAACACATCGAGCTTTTCATATCTATCTCGGCCGTTGGCAATCGGGGCCGCCGCCCAAAGCAGGCCGCCTACCAAAAGCCATCCGCTGTATTTCTTGAGCAAAATTGCCATGACCACGTTCATCTCTTGCCATGCACGCCTTTGCTGAAAAAATGATCTTCCAGAATACGCGAATCCGAAATTTGTCCACCTGTGTGATCGGCCGTCTCGGAGTTTTCCTGATTGAGGTTGTATTCGGATGATGCGGCGCTGTAATCCTGTGCCGAGGTTCCCGTATCGGCGTTGAACGTTTCGTCCTGATCACCCATCGATACGGAACGGGACGACTCCACCTTTCGGCCTTCCCGCTCGAAATACACCAACAGATATATCCAGCCACCCAAAACGAGAGGGAGCATGAACAACAGGCTGGATCCCAAAACCGTATCCGAAAGGCTCTCTGCCTCGCGCCAATCACCAAACTCGGCTACGCTGCCCAACCGGGAACCGGCTACCACCAGGACCAAGAACAACCCGAGCACACATAACCCCATCGAGGCAATCAAATGCCGGTCCAAAGCACGGTGTAACAGAAACTCGCCCAGCTGGTAACCGATGACCGAAGCGACCGTCGAGATGACGATGATGATCAAACCAAAAGAGGCATGGATGCCCGGAGGCTCGGTCAGATACAAGACCGACCACGTAGGATACGTGATGAAAAAAAACATACCGACCGGCAACCAGATAAGCACCATGTAGATGAGAATAGACACCAGGTACGCCCGCCGCCATGATGGGCTGAGCAAACGGATCTGCCTGCGGGCGGCGAAAGCAACGCTCAAACCGACCAGTAGGCCGAAGATTGGCATGAGTATGACGATGGGTGCATCCTCCCTTTGACGTGCATTATCGCACAAGACAACCATAGCTCCCAATTTCTTTTCCTACCACCAAAATCACATATGGCACCCTATACCCATCAGGGTGTTTTTTCTTGACATACAAGTGCTTGTCCTGATAAAAAGTATTTGGAAATCACGTAATTGCAAACACTTTTGGCTTGATTGCGAGGAGTCGAAACCATGAAGATCTTTTTCATTGTCGGTATGTTTTCATGGTTGCTGGTCCTGTTTTGCCTGGCAGGCTGCGGACCTTTTAAATCAACCGCCATGATTCGCAAAGCCGAGCTGGCGGTTCACAGTGCAAAAACCGCTCGAGCCGACCAGAAATCACCTTACGAATTTTTTTCGGCCGAGCAATACTTGCACAAAGCGCGCGAGAAATGGAGCACCTCGGACTTCCAATACGCCATCGATTACGCCGGTAAAGCCCGCGATCTGGCCATCTTGGCCCGTGATCGATCTTTACAACCGGAAAAATAGCGAGCCTTAGGCTTTCGCCTCGACAAGGAGAACCCGGCATGAAGGCGATGCTTCGCAACCGTATCATCTTGGTCGCATGTGGATTGGCGTCAATCAGCCTGCAGGCAGCCTGTTTATCGGCTTCCAAAATCCGCGCGGATGCTCAGATCGTGCGCGTCGATATCGACAAGGCCAAACACCAAGAAGCCGTCCGGTGCGCACCCAAGGAGCTCGCCTTGGCGGAGACCAATCATCAATTTTGTCTCGACGAGCTGGCCCAGGGAAACCAACACGAAGCCCAAAAACACATCGAAATCGCCCTGCAAGCCATCCACCAAGCTCTAGAAAAATCCAAAGATTGCAAACCTACACCGGCACCAAAAACCGACACGGACACAGACTCGGACGGCATCCTGGATGCTTTGGATAGATGCCCGCAAGAACCCGAGGACATCGATCAGTTTCAAGATACGGACGGATGCCCGGATCCCGACAATGATCAAGACGGTATTTTGGATGCGGCCGACAAGTGCCCGAACGATCCGGAGGACATCGATCAAGTCGAGGATCAAGATGGATGCCCGGATATCGACACCGACCAGGACACTATTTTAGATGCAGACGATAAATGCCCCACGGAGCCGGAAGACATCGACGAGTTTCAGGATGAGGACGGGTGCCCGGATCCCGACAATGACGGCGATACAATCCCGGATCCTGAAGACGCTTGTCCAAACGAACCCGGACCTCCGGACAGCCCGCAAGGCAAGGGATGCCCCCGTAAATACAGCTTGGTGAAAATCGATCGCGAAAAACAGCGCATCGAAATCAAGCAAACCATCCATTTTGCATCCGGCAAATGGCGCATTCTTCCGAAATCGTTCGGGCTGCTCAATCAAGTAGCCCAAGTGCTGACCGATTACCCCAAGATGCGCGTCTCCATCGAAGGACATACCGACAGCCTGGGAGCGGACAATCTCAACCAACGTCTCTCCGAAAACCGGGCCGAGGCTGTGAAAACCTATCTGATGCAAAGAGGTATCACCAACGACCGGCTGGAGACCGCAGGTTATGGTGAAGCCATGCCGATTGCATCCAACCGCACCGCCCGAGGCCGAGCAACAAATCGCCGGGTCGAGTTTCGGATCATTAGCGAACAAAGCGAAGAAAACAAATAATCAAAAACCCAATTCCTGTCTTTCTTTATGATCCATTGACAGCACGAAACCGGCGTTATAAGGTCTTGCCTTGCAAAGAGCGAAGCGGGCAAGAGTTTGTTGCATAATTGCTTGAATTGGAAACATTTTTACGGTAACAACCTAACCCGTAACAAAAACTTTTCGTATGCCGTCTTCAGGGCTATTTTCCAAGGCGAGGTACGAGAAACGGGGTTGTTGGCCACAATGACGAGGAGGATTCAATCATGACAAATTTGGATGCGCTGTTTTACCCGCGGAGCATCGCCATCATAGGGGCTTCGAATCGACCCCTGACTATCGGTCATCGGGTGCTGACCAACTTGAAACGATACGGATTTGGTGGTTCGGTAACACCCGTCAACCCCAAGGGCGGTGAAATACTCGGGATCGAAGTGGCCACTTCGATCCTGGATGTCCCGGGCGACGTCGACCTGGTGCACATCATCGTTCGCAACGACCTGGTGGCGCCCACTCTCGAGGATTGCGCCAAGAAAGGTGTGAAAGTCGCCATCATCAATACATCCGGTTTCAAGGAAATCGGCGAAAAAGGCGCTCACATGGAGCGCGAGCTTACCGCGATCGGCAAACGCACCGGCATGAGGCTTTTTGGTCCCAACTGCCAGGGCGTCATGAACAGCGACCCCAAAGCTTCACTTTACTCCAATTTCACCTTCGCGACCATGAAACCCGGGCATGTCTCCATCGTGGCTCAGGGAGGTGGGGTGGCCGAGGTGATCAACAACTATTTCGGTATGCACGGGGTAGGCCAGCGCATGTATGCCTCCAACGGAAATGCTTGCGACATCTCCGTGCCGGAGATCATCGAGTACTATGGCGACGATCCCGAAACCCATGTCATTGTGCTGCACGCCGAAAGTTTTTCCAATCCCGATGAGTTTCTTGAAAGAGTCCCCGCCGTAGCGGCGAAAAAGCCCGTCTTGGCGCTCAAGAGCGGCATCACTCCCGAGGGAGCCCGGGCGGTCTCCTCCCACACAGGAGGATTGATGGAGCAAGACGTCATCACCGACGTTTTGTTTGACAAGTGCGGCGTATTGCGCTTCTCCAAGCTTTCCGAGCTGTGCGAAGCGGCCGAGGCGTTCGCCACCCAAAAAATACCTCGCGGAAATCGTGTGGGTATGGTCACCAACGCAGGCTCTCCGGCCATCATCGTCACCGACGAGGCCGTCCAAGCGGGAATGAAAGTGCCCGATTTGAGCCAATCCTCCAAGGACTTTTTGAAAGAAAAGCTGCAGGCGATTGCATCCATCGCCAATCCAATCGACATGATGGCGACCGCATCGGGAGACGAATTCAACGTTTCTTTGCAGGCTCTCCTCGACGATCCGGGTTTGGACAGCGCGGTCATCTGCTTCATGACGCCGTTTTTCGTCGAAACCATCGGAATCGCCCGGGCCATCGAAGAGCAGGCCCGGCGTACCGATAAGACGATGATAGCGGTTGCCATGACCAACCCGAGCGAAAAACCCGAGTGGAGAGAAACCGTCGAAATCGTGCGCAATGCCGGGGTACCGGTGTATTACTTCCCCGAGATCGCCGCCAAGGTGCTTTCCCACATGAATCGCTATCGAGATCTTCGGGATCGCAATAGACCACCCATCCCCAAGCTCAACGCAGACAAAGATCGGGCGGCCAGACTCCTCAAAGACGTGGAGCTCGGCCCGGACGGATTCATGTTGCCGAAAGACGTCAGCACATTGCTCGAGCTGTACGGCATCCCCATGGTCGCCGAACACCGGGCCGGCAATCCGGCGGCTGTCAAAGAAGCCGCCAAACGGGTGGGATATCCCGTGGTGCTCAAGGCTGAAGCCCCCACTCTGGTCCACAAGACAGATTCGGGCGGGGTCGTACTGGGCATCGCAGACGAAGGATCATTGCTCAAAGCCTTGGATGAGATGACCAAGAAGCTGGCGGGCACGAGAGATTTGTCTTTTGTGGTTCAAAAACAACTTCCGAAGGGTCTGGAAGTCATCGTGGGAGGCGCCAAGGCGCCTGGTTTGGGCGCCAGCCTCATGTTTGGACTCGGCGGAATTCATGTCGAGGTGTTCAAGGACGTCGTGTTCAAACTGGCTCCGATTTGTGCGGCGGAGGCCGAGGAAATGCTCGACGGGATCAGGGCAAGCAAGTTGCTGGCAGGAGTACGCGGACAGGCTCCGGTCGACAAAAAGGCCCTGGTGGACATACTTGTCCGAATAGGCACATTGTTGGCGGATCATCCCGAGATAGCCGAATTGGATCTCAACCCTGTTTTGGCCTATCCGGAAGGCACGCCGACCAGAGTCGTGGACGCCAGAATCAAGTTGGGTGCCTGATCGATCGCGGCCCCGGGCCTGCTTGATGATAATTTCGCGCCCGATGGGCGGTTCAAGCTGCGGCCGAAGCGACCCCAACCATCTGCTATGGGAGGTGCGTGATGGCGAATTGGCTCAACCTGGGCCAAATGCTCAAGATGAACGCTTTGAAATACCCGGACACCGTCTGTCTCATGGACGCTGAACGTTCCTATACATATTCACAGACCAACCAAAGGGTGTGCCGGCTGGCAAACGGATTGCTGTCTCTGGGTCTCAAAAAGGGCGACACCATCTCGGTGTTTTTGGAAAACTGCATCGAGTTCGTAGAGCTTTATCTGGCCTGCGCCAAAACCGGCCTGATCATCAACCCCATCAACTTCCGCTTGACCCCTAAAGACACCCTATATATCGCCAATCACGCCCAAGCCCAGGCGTTTGTCGTCCATGACATATTTGCAAATACAGTCAATCAAATACGATCCGAGCTCGACATAGCGGATAACCGCATCATCATGGTGGGCGAAAAGCAGGATGGATACCTCCCCTACGACACCTTGATTAAAACAGCGAATGCATCCGAGCCCAAGATCGTAGTCCGCCCGCAAGATACCTGGGTCTTGCTGTATACCTCCGGCACGACCGGACGACCGAAGGGCGTCTTGCGATCGCACGAATCCTATATCGCCTTCTACCTCATCAACGCGATTGATTTCGGTTTTCGGCCCCATGATCGTGTCTTGAACGTGATGCCCTTGTGCCACGTCAACACTACCTATTTCACCTTCACCTTCACCTATATCGGCGCGACCACCTACATCGCTCCCGCCATCGGTTTCAAGCCCGAAGCCATGCTGGCGACCGTCGATAGGGCCAAAATCAGTTTCATCTCCTTGATCCCCACCCATTACGCTTTGATTTTGGCGCTGCCTGCGGATGTACGGGCCAAGTACGATCTATCGTCGATCAAAAAGCTCTTGTGCTCGTCTGCGCCCGCGCGAATTGAGCACAAGAAAGGCATCATGCAGGTATTCGAGAATGTGGAGCTGTATGAAGGATATGGCTCCACCGAGTCCGGCATCGTCACCACCCTCATGCCCCACGAGCAACTCAGGCACCCCACCTCGATCGGCAAGGAGAGCCTGGGCACCGATGCCATCAAAATACTGGACGAGAACCATAAAGAAGTGCCCCGGGGACAGATCGGCGAGCTCTACAGCCGGGGACCCATGATGTTCGACGGCTATTACAAAGAACCGCAAAAAACCGCCTCGGCTTTCGTCGGTGAATGGTTTTCGGCCGGCGACATGGCGTACCAGGATGAAGAAGGGTACTATTACCTGGTGGATCGCAAAAACAATCTGATAATCACCGGAGGAGAGCACGTATATCCCACCGAAGTGGAAAAAACCATTTGCGGTCATGAAGCCGTGCTCGATGCGGCCGTCATCGGGGTGCCGGACACGAAATGGGGCGAGGCGGTGCAGGCCGTGGTGGTGCTCAAAGATGACTGTGCTTGCACCGAGCAAGAGCTGGCGGAGTTCTGCCGGGAAAAGCTGGCGGCGTACAAAAGACCCAAATCCGTTCAATTCATCGCTCCGAACGAGATGCCGCGCACCAACACCGGCAAGATCGTTCACCGGCTGCTTCGCGAACGCTTCTGCAAGGAAAGGGATGAAAAATCTTGAGGCCCGCCGTCGTTGAGCCGAATAGCCCGGCACAGATGGGCTCGACCACCCGAAGGATGACTCCCCGGCCCTTTCTCAAGTGGGCGGGTGGGAAAAGCCAGCTTTCGCATATCCTGTTCAAATATGTCCCTGATTCGTTCGGCGGGTACCACGAGCCCATGCTGGGGGGCGGGGCTTTGTTTTTCAGCCTGTACCGTGAAAATCAACTATCGGGTAAACCGGTATTTCTTTCCGATCTCAACACGGAGCTGATTGATACTTACCGGGCGGTCCGCAACCGCAGACATATGCTGGTTGAGATTCTTTCGACCCACCGATACAACCGTAGCCATTTTTATGCGGTTCGCGCACTCGATCCTAAAAACCTGTCGCTGGTCGAAAGGGCCGCCCGGATGATCTACCTCAATCGAAGCGGCTTCAACGGCTTGTACCGTGTCAACAGTCGGGGTGAATTCAACGTGCCGTTCGGCCGGCACAAAAATCCTGGAATATGCGACCCGGACAACCTGCAGGCCGTATCGGCCGCATTGCGAAAAAAAGAGATCCATCTGGCGTGCGAATCCTTCGAAAACGTAACGGAACGAGCCGACCGAGGCGACTTGGTATATTTTGATCCCCCGTATGTACCGTTATCAAACACCTCGAATTTCGTAAGTTACCAAAAATCCGGTTTCGATCTGAACAGCCAGGAAAAACTTGCGACGATCTTCACCCTGCTGGCGCGGCGCGGCGTGCGGGTCATGTTGTCCAACTCATATACGCAATGGGTCCGCAAGCGATATAAAGGCTTTGTGCTCGTCAAAGTACCTGCCCGGCGATGTGTCAACTCGAAAGCCGATCGCCGGAATCCCATCGACGAGTTGCTGGTTCTGAGCTTCAAACCCTAAAAGCGCCCGCAGAAAGTCAATCCCAAGGCGTTGTCCCCCAACCACAATGCAGCCTTCGGTTGGGCTGTTGCGGGCTCGTACGTATGATAAAGAATGATGCCGGTCAGCACGGAAGCCGCAGCCAGACCGTATCCCACCACCGAAATCACACCCCAGGTGTCCGCCCTTTGCTGCAGGCTGGTCTTGTCCGGACCCACGGGAGAATCATCCGCTTGACTTTGAAAATCTTTTGAAATGGTTCCACCCCCGATGCCCACCGCCAGCATCACGCCGCCGGTCAAGGCGTACGGCCACCATTTTCTCAAAAACGGTCTTTTACCCGCGGTCTGCGAAGACGGGTCTGCGTCCCGAGAGGATGAAACCTCCAATCGCCGGTCTGCTTTGAGGTCTTTACCAAGATCCGATTTGGAGCCGATTTTTACCGGCCTGGATTTCAACCCCGGTTGGATGGCGGATTGCGTATCACCTCCCACCACTTTGGAACCCGGCGTCACTCGTTGGGTGCTTCGGCCGGTGATGAGAAAATCGGCCAAGTCGGCCGCATCGGCGATCATGTGTTTGGATTCCGGGCCGGCCGCTTCCAACCAACCCTCTCGAAACACGCGACTTCTCTCCAGATCCACCAAGGAAACCGACCAACTCGAGCTACCCGAAACCATTTGTTCCTTCACCAAGACAATGTAGTTGACTCCCAATCGGCTGCCCAACCAAGGCCACCATTGTGAAGGCAAATCGACCTTTCCTTTCGGCAGTTTGACCGCCGGGTATTCGAGATGCAAAGCCATGGCCGCCTCGAAGTGTGTCTTGTAACGCACTTGAACCGTGGATCTATCAACTTTGATCCAGCGCGATATGGTACCCGACACCGGATCGGCAATTTTTACAAAATACCTACCGTAGGGCAATTGGATCGACACAGGCGTCTGGCCCATTCCCAAACCGTCGATGTCGACTTGCGCTCCCACCGGATCGGTCTCGATCGACAAACTGCCTTTGGGAAACCCGGTCAAAGCATCCTTGGCCTCCCGCCACACCTTGCGGATTGGGGGGGGATAGTCTTTTTTGCTCAGATTCATCGACCATCTCGTACGCAACACTCTCTGAAAAGCCTTCAACGCAGCCTGCTTATTCTGGCTTCGAAAATATGAAATGCCGAGATAAATGTTGGCAAGCTCGTACAAATCCCAACGGGCCGGGCTGTCGGGCGCATTTTCCAACTCGGCGATGACCTTCTCCAAGCTCTCAATCGCCTGTTGATACTCGAAATTGTAGCTTTGTATATAACCCTGTTGGTATATGCCCCACAGTCTTTCGAGGTCGACCGCCTGCTTGCCCACATATCCGCTTCCTCCGAGCAACTTTATGGCCTTGGCCGCGGGCAGAATCTCAACCCGAGGATTGTGTTTGAATTTCTCGTGTATCTGCTCAACCATCTCGATCAGCCGAAGAGATTCATTTTCATCCCAAAGGGCCATGACGCAGATCTGCCCTTTGATCTCGTCTTCAGGTTCGGCCATCGCATACGTCGATACCAACATAGTAAAAATCAACCAAATCGCTTTCATCCCGGATCTTCCTCGTATTGTTTCAATATGGGTTGCATCCAGCCCGTTTTGTCACCATTGGCTTCAAGTTTTTCAAAAAGCAGCTTGATTGGCAAACATTTTTCGTCACCCCTCGGCGCTTCGTCGGGTTGCAACCGCAAAGTCATCCCCCGGCATGCACGCCGAGACCATCCAACTTTTTAAGCTTTCGGGCCTTCTTTGAGGCTCAAAGACATCCTATCCAGTCGATCGCAAACCAATCGATTGATGCTGCCGACCGGATAACGGTTGTTTTTACCCAATCTACCGGCCTTCAATCCCGTCAACAGCTCCATGCCTTGATCAATATGGGCAACCGCCCACACATTGAAAAGCCCCTTCCGCGTCGCCTCGATCACTTCCGGTTTGAGCATCAGGTTGACCAGATTGCCCTTCGGTATGAGAACGCCCTGCGAGCCATCGAGACCCCGACTTTTACAAATATCAAAAAAACCCTCGATTTTATAATTGATGCCGCCTACCGGCTGCACATCTCCCTTTTGGCTGATCGATCCGGTCACGGCGATGCCTTGCTCAAGCGGCAGCTTCGCCAGACAGCTCAACACGCAATACAATTCGGCCGATGATGCACTGTCACCGTCTATCTCGGAATAACTCTGCTCGAAACAAATGCTTGCATCCACCGTCAGGGGCCGATCGCCGCCGAAACGATGGCGCAGAAATCCGGCCAGTATGTATACGGCTTTGTCATAGATCGCCCCCGATAACCCGGCTTCACGCTCGACGTTGATGATCCCCTCTTTTCCCACACCCACGGATGCAGTGATTCTGCAGGGTTTACCGAATGAGTGATCACCAAAATCAAACACCGTCAATCCATTGACCTGACCGATTCGCCGGCCGGACGTGTCCACCATGACCATATTTCGCTCGATGCTTTCGCGATATTTTTCTTCGGCCAGGTTGAACCGCTTGATCCGGGCCGCAAGCGCCTGGCTCAAATCCTTGGGGCATACCGTGCGCCGAGAAGCTTTGCGCGCCCAATATGTGGCTTCTCGAAGTAAATCGGCCACAACCCTGAACCGAGTCGTCAGCCGATGGCGATCCTCCACATCCCGCATGGCCTCCTCGGCCAAAAGCGCAATGGCCGGACGATTGATAGGCAGCAGGTCTTCTTCATGCACCACCCGGTGGATGAAGGCCATGAGCTTCTCCATGTTGACCTTGTTGTATTCCATCTCGATGTCGAACTCGGCCTTGACCTTGAAA
>JBFFBT010000101.1:0-17726 GCA_041560255.1 Myxococcota bacterium
CCGCCAGGTACGGTTCACCGGACGCTTACATAGATTCTATCCAGGATCCATTGTTAAATAATAGATTCTGGCTTAAAACATGCCAGAATGACATTGTTTCCAAAAGCCACAATAAGTTAAATCCCGGCTCAATCAAATATATGCACACATTTTGTTGTAGTCAGCTCATTTCGTGCGCTCTCAATACATCGTTATATGCAACGTTGGGGTAGAATCTCATTCAGAAACCGGGGGGTTCGAGCGGATATCTCTTTGGACATAATATTGCGCCATTCCGGAGGAAAACCCAAAAATGGATGCCGCGAGTTGAAACATTTGCCGAATTGTGGTCGATACCGTATCGCTCCAACCCAAGATCGAATTCCATGAAAATGAAGCATCGGTTCCCAACCAACATAATACGGTGGCTGCGAGAAACACCCATGGCCATCTCAAGGGACCTTCATACAACGCATGCGCGGTCAAGAGCATCGGAGCGATAATGCACAATGCGATCACCTCGGAAATTCCGGACACAATCATGGATACCATGTCCCCGTTGATATTTCCCTTAAGCAAATCCCAAAACCCATACCAAACGGTAGGACCAGCAAACAAAAGACCGATTGCGACCGCCGACGCCATGACCAACCTTACCTTGGTCCGGCTTACTAAAAACTCTAGCCCCGCCGATTGCCAAGTACGAGAGAGCACCCAAATGCCGATCAGCATGATCATATTCGCCACGGTTAGAGCAATTCCCGCAAACACGAGTCCTATATGATTCGTTACCGAGGTCCCCAGGATAAACCGGTAATAAAAACTTGATAATAATAAAATCAGAGCCGCGAACAACATAAAACACCAACCCCGCCGTAAATATTCGCCTCTTTTAAAACTCAGCATGGCCCGTAAAAAACCATAGCATGAGAGAGTTGTTGCCAGGAGAACCTCATAATTAAACATCTTCATCATCCAGCCTTTACCCTGAAAGCCGATAACCACCGCAGCATGCAACAATGCTACAATTATCGGCAGCATGAGTAAAATGTAGTATTTTTTCATTCCTGCGCTCCAGGTTTTTGCTTGGTTATCATGTCTCATCGCTTCGTTTTTTGAAACTTCGCAAACTATATTCCGTTGCAGCTCTTCAGCAGGATGCCCGGTTTCCATGGCAAACGTTGGTTTTAAGAGCGAAACCAGCGCCATTTTCTTGATCAGAAATTCAATACCCAAAAAAGATCCTACCATGTGTCTCCTAAACTTGTCCATTACGGCACCTTGATCGGCCCTACCGGAAAACCTTTTATTACCGCACCCCGTTTGGAAGGGGGAAACCTCCATGACTCCATGACCTTAGAGAAACAAACCGGTAAGGATGTGGTGATGAAATGTGCCGGCTTGGATATGCTGACAAAGGCAACCCTACCCGAAGTATTGATCGTCCAATTGATCTCGAGCTGATAGGAACCAACCGGTATTTGACCCCGTTGAAATGCTTCTTGCAGACAGACAACCAAATCATTTTTCTCTTTGGTCACTACCGCCAACACATCCTCCCGGCTCAAGGCTTGCTTGAGCCCGGACTCTGCTTGGTTGACCAGGCGACCCTGGGTCGTCCCTTCTTCGTCTCCAGAACCCAAACTCGGCTTAATACCATTTGATTGTATATGCGTCGGAAGATCTTTTGATGGTAATCCGTCAGATCTTCCGCGGGCGATCACATCTGTTTTTTCGGATTGCAGGCCCGCCCGTCCTTTGATGGGTTCATCCAATGAGCCCGGCTTGAACACCAAGAAACCAAGTCCGATGAGCAATACGATCAATAACAATCCCGATCCAACATAAAGCCGAACTTTTTTTTCTCCCAGCCATGCCTTGATTGGCTGGATTGTTCGTGCGATTCGATGTTTTACTCCGGAGACGTCCGCCTGATCGGAATGGATGAATTCGTTTCTCTCAGATAGATGCAAAAAATATTTTTCCTGCTCGTTGCTCTTCTTCTCAACTCGAAGCTCCCTAGGCAATGGTGGAGGCCTGAGCAAAGAGATGTCTTGTTGATCATTTGTCTCTTCGAAGACATTTCTATCGAACCGCAACTTGGTTTCCCGGTTCATAAGCTCTGCTTGCTTGGTCTCCAGCTCCATTCGAAATTCTTCCAACTGAGCTGCAAGCTCGTGAAGTTCATCATCTCTGACATCCAGATCCTGTCCCTGCGCGGCCAGAAGCTTCCGCTCGTTGTTCAATTGCTCCTGCTTGAAATCCAAACGTTTCTGCTCGCGGGCAAGCTGCTCCTGGAGCCGGCTCAGCTCATCCGCCTTTCTCTGTAATCCCGCTTCTCTTTCTTCCTGCTGCCTGGTTTTATTCTCGAGCTCCTTTTCCAAGACCTGTTGTCGTTCTTCTTTGCCGGCGTACTCTTTCTCGCCTTCGGCTGCCTCCCGCATTTGTTCTTCCAGGAGGTTGCGCTGCCTCGATAACTGTTCTTTTTCTTCTTCGAGCTCTCTTTGCTTTTCATCCAGCTCGCGGTTCTCACCCTCGATCCCGGACAAACTCTCTTCAAACCGGGTCTCTTTCTCTTCAAGTTCTCTCGCCCTTTGCTCCTGTCGCTGCTTCTCGCTTTCTAGCTCCTTCCTCGCGGCTTCTATCTCTTCTTGCCTGACCTCCCACTCTTTTTGCCGCTTTTCATTTTGCGTACACTCCTTCTCCAAGCGTTCTTGCTCGAGTGCAAGCTGCTCTTGGAGCCGGCTCAGCTCATCCGCCTTTCTCTGTAATCCCGCTTCTCTTTCTTCCTGCTGCCTGGTTTTATTCTCGAGCTCCTTTTCCAAGGCCTGTTGTCGTTCTTCTATGCCGGCATACTCTTTCTCGCCTTCGGCTGCCTCCCGTATTTGTTCTTCCAGGAGGTTGCGCTGCCTCGACAACTGCTCTTTTTCTTCTTCGAGATCTCTTCGCTTTTCATCCAGCTCGCGGCTCTCACCCTCGATCCCGGACAAACTCTCTTCAAGCCGGGTCTCTTTCTCTTCAAGTTCTCTCGCCCTTTGCTCCTGTCGCTGTTTCTCGCTTTCTAGCTCCTTCCTCGCGGCTTCTATCTCTTCTTGCCTGACCTCCCACTCTTTTTGCCGCTTTTCATGTTGCGTACGCTCCTTCTCCAAGCGTTCTTGCTCGATTCGCAGATCCTTTTCCCTTTGATCCAATTCTTTGGCTGCTTTTTTTTGTTGCTGGTTTCTTTCCGATTGTTGTTGTTCGGCTTGATCGTTTCGGGATTTTTGATCAACAATCTTTTGCTTCTCGGTTCGAACAAACTCTTCAGCCTTTACCAAAGCTTTTGCTTTCCGATCCAGCTTTTGCTTTTCATCAACCAGCAATGATTTTTCTGACCGAATCTCCTGCTTTTCTTTCTCCAAATCTTTGATGTTATTGAAAAGCTCGTCTTTTTGCTCTCGTAACTTTGTTTTTGCGTGCTCGAGATTTTCAGACTGCTTTTCTAGTCCATTTTTCTGCTCCAGCAAGTCAGATTGGGATTTTTCCAATTCGGATCGGATTTTTTGTTGTACCCTGCGCTCCTTATCCAATTCTTTACGATCATGATCCAACTCGACTCTGACCAACTCGAGTTTCTTTTCTATCTGAGAATATTTCTCTTTCTGATCCACCTCACTCTTTTTCAATTCTTCGATTCTTTTTTGCAGAGATTCCTGTTGGGTTTGAGCTCTCTTTTCAAGTTTCTCGCACTCATTGAGGCGTTTTTCGACCTGTTGTTGATCTTCCTGCAGATTTTTTTGGAATTTCTTATGCTCCTTGATCTGAGAATCCAAACGGTCGCGTTTTTCTTCCAATTCCAAATGTTTTTCCGTCAGACTTTTCTTCTCTTGATCGATTTCCAAGCGCAAAGTTTCAAGAGCTTTCTCATCTTTTTCCAGTTTGCGCAATCTTTGCTCGAAGGCCTTTTTTTCGGCTTTGCTTTTTTCCTCCTGCTGCCGTTTTGCTTCTTTGCTTTTTTGTTGAATGAATTGAAGCTTTTCTGCACAATGCGCCCGATCCCTTTCAAACAAGGCGTCTTCTTGCCCCGACAATGCAATGGTAAATAGTTCATGGGCTTGTTGGTAAAGTGATGCTTCGCCGGTTTTTTCAGCTCTATGCATGATGATTTCAGCAAGGTAACCCTGAGCGGGCGATTTGGGATCTTGATCTGCAATGTTGCGATATACACTTTCTGCCTTCTCGAAATCGTTCTGCTCCTTGTAGATTTCAGCCAACATATATAAGGATTTCAAATCCCTTGGATTGACGGCAATTCGCTCCATGGCTTTCTTCTCGAGAGTCGACAAGACAAACTCGGAAAGCCTTGATATAATCTTCTCTTGCCCTTTCTCGATAAAGCGAACACCCATGCCGGACTCGAGTCCTCCGGATGACTCTCTTACGACCACACAGCGAACCAGTATGGGATCGGTCCTGGGAGCAAGCTGAATGGACAGCAAAAGCTCTGTGCCTTTGGGAATGATTGTCGAAGTGCGTAAAAATGCTCCCGAAGCGCTGATATCTCTCGTGAAGGCGAACAGCGCTTTCTCTTCGTGCTCGAAATCCACTCTTTTGCTGATATTGAGGCGCTGATTGAGGCGCTGATTACCGCCCAGGCGTGGCTTCTGCGAAACCTTCCGCTTTGTTTTATTTTTCTCTACCATGTTGGATAACTCTGATTGTTTTACATTATATCAGATGAAGCCGGCTCTGCACATTTTATTGACAGATTTCGTTCTGCAACGATTCATATTGTCATTCGGTCAAACGTCGGTTACGGTCCCAAGGGCGCGTCGAACGGCGCCCTCTTATGAGGATTGTTGCGATGAAAACCGAAGTTACAGACAGTCCGATCCCGACCTTGAAAGGCTATTGGTCCGGTCTACTGGACGGTCCCCGTTCATTTTTTATAAGCTGGAGATTGCTCAACGCCCGGAGTTGGAAGCTGTTTTTTTCATACACTCTTTTGGCCATGTTGGTTGTAGGCCTGACGTCGTTCGGTATGGTGTCGTTCGGGCCTTCGGCGCAACAGATGTTGGTAAAATATATTTTTCCAGAGGCTTGGTGGACTGCCGGCCGGCTTATTCTCGATCACGTATTTGGAAACCTGGGTTCGGTGGTGCTGGCCAATTTCATTCTTCACGGCGGTATGGCCGCCATATCAATCTGTTGCTTTGCCGTCAAAGAAATACTTTCCCGCCGAATCGAACACGACAGATCCCTACTTGCTTATGGACATGCCGTCTGGCCTCTGTGGAGACAGGCTGTTGAGGAGTGTAAATTTGCTGTATTGTACTTGGTGGCATACGACGTCATCTTCTGGCTCGGATATCCTCCCTGGGGAGCAAACCGCATAGCCGCCCAAATTCTATCCAGCTTGGTGTTGTTGGTATTCTTCAACATCACTTTTATGTGTCCGTTGTTTTTGCGCCATAGAGTCGGATACGGCCGCATGTTGCGCACTTTTTTTACGAGACCCATGGCATCATTTGGTTATGCCGCCTTCTTCCTGGCGCCACATCTCGTCCTTATCCAATTCGGCAGGAACCTTCCCATCGGTACTGTCACTGTACTTCTTCTCGTCATTCACACTCTGACCGTGGCGCCCGCCGCCACAGCCGGTACTTGGATGGCGGCCCGTTTGCTGGAGACCGCCAAGGCGCGTAAACCCATACCCAAAACCATCAAAAAAATCATCTGGATCGGAATATCGATATTTTTGGCGGCCTCGGGTTGGGTGTTCTTGCATCTCGCCCAATCAATCGATCAAAAGAGCCAAATACTGAAATGTCATTACAAAGTAGATTTTGATTCTTTCTCAATACAACCACCGACCTGGACGGATTGGACGATAAAAATCTCATTCGAAATCGAAATAAAAAACCCTACTGCAACAGATGTTTACATCGAAAACAGTCGTTTGGTAATCAACAACGCAGGCAAGCTGTTCTCCGAAGCCTATCTGTCCACCATCGAAGTCCCGGCCGGTCAAACCGTAAAACCTCGCATCGAGCTCGGCGCCAAGATCGATCCGGCCCGCCTGACGGCATACAAAGAAATTTTCAGTCCTGATTGGGAGTTTATTTTATGGGTGGAGCTAGAAAGAGGGTTTGTTTTCCCGATCTATTTCTAGCCAATACCATCAACCTGAAAGAGACTTTCACAAATTTCTGAATCCACCAATCGTAATGTTGCGGGCGACCAACCCAGATGATATACTGCCAACGGTTGTGGTATGAAATAGAAATAAATATTTCAATGAGATACTTCGTTGAGCGGGATTGATTGTCAACCTGCTGACATACTCAACGAAGAAAGGACCATATTCATCATGTTCTCAAGCGAGCTCTTTATAGTCGCTGTAGTCGGATTTGTATTTTTAATTGCTGCACCTTACGTGCTGTATCCCATTGTTTTATATTTCATTCCGGGAATATCCAATCGGTCGAAAAAAAAAACCGACGCCTTTCAACCCTTCGTCAGCGTGCTCATACCGGCACACAACGAAGCCCGAGGAATCAAGACAAAAATCGAAAATACTCTCGAGCTCACCTATCCACATGACAAACTGGAAATCATCGTATGTTCGGATCACTCAACCGACGATACGGACAAGCTCGTGAAGCAATTTAAAGACCGTCGAATAAAACTGCTTCGCAACGAGCGCAGGCTCGGCAAAGCTTCCACCATCAACAAAATGGTCAAAGAAGCCCGCGGAGAGTTGGTGTTGCTCACCGACGCCACATCCAAGCTCAGCCCGCAAGCGATCGAAGTGTTGAAAAATGCCTTTGAAGATCCGCAAGTGGGTGTGGCAACCCTACGATATCGAATACGCACAGCATCTCAAGCCGAATCCGATTATTGGTCCTTCGACACCCTGGTGCGCAAGCTGGAAATGAAGAAAAACATGCTCTTGGGCGTACATGGAGCCGCATTTATGGTCCGAAAGCAGCTGACACCCAGCTTGCCGCCGGATACGATCAACGATGATTTCGTCATCCCATTAATCCTCAGGGCACAGGGACACAAAATTCTTTACTTGGACAGCGCGGAGGCGGTTGAGGATCCAACCGATTCTTGGAGAACCATCTACAGGCGTTTGGTAAGAATCACTCAGGGCAACTTCCAGATGTACTGGCGCCACCGCAACCTCCTCAATCCGAAACATGGGCGGGTCGCACTGGCCTTCGGCACGAGAAAATTACTCAAAAGCTTGGGACCAGTCTGGGTCCTATCGCTGCTGTTGTTGGCAAGCTTCAATGCTTCCGAACACACATTCGGATTGATCGTCGCGGTGAGTTCTTGGCTGGCGATATTGACGGGATTGACAGGAATCTTGCTTCGTAATTTCGGCAGGAGCGGCCCGCTGCCGGTAAGGATCTTGGCCTATGGACTCATGGCGCAGACCGCCGGAGTGGCAGGTATGATCCGAGCCCTCTTGTCAAATGGGAATCCACTTTGGAAACGCGCACCTGAAAACGAGCCATTGGAGCTGGATCAACCCGCCATGCCGCCTTGGCACGTACTGGCAATCAAGCGAGGATTGGACATCGTTGGATCCACCATCGGTTTGGTGCTCGCATCACCCATCATGCTGGCCGTAAGCCTTGCAATCTGGAAGGAAACCGGCCGCCCATTGGTCTTTCGCCAACAAAGAGTGCGCTACAACGCGTTGGGCCAACCCATCAACTTTACCATGTACAAGTTTCGAACCATGGTAGTAGATGCAGAAAAAGGATCTGGACCGGTTTGGGCTTCCAAAGAAGATCCTCGGATAACTCCCCTTGGAAATTTTCTGAGAAAGTGTCGTTTGGACGAGATCCCCCAACTGGCAAATGTATTTATGGGAGATATGAGCCTGGTGGGTCCCCGGCCCGAACGCTCACATTTCGTCAACATGTTAGAAGAACAAATCCCTTTGTACAACGACAGAGTATACCGTTTGAAGCCAGGTATTACGGGTTGGGCCCAAATCAATCTCGATTACGACACATCCGTAGAAAGTGTGCGCGACAAGCTTTTCTACGACCTAACTTATGCCGCCCACCTTTATCGTCTATCCAGTTATCTACGTATCGAGTTTAAAATATTGTTTTCGACCGTAAAGGTAATGATAACCGGAAAAGGTGCGCGCTGAGAAAAAAAGCATGAACATCGAAACCCTCATGGTAAAAATCAAAAGGCAGGAAGGTCCGCTCTCCAAATTTCTCTACCAGCTGGGACGCAAAGTCCTGTCCGCCGAGCTCCCCGCGCCCAAAGCCGTCTACAAGCCGTTGTATTATTGCAGCCTAGCGGTCGATTTTTTGCAACAAAAAGGGCTCAGCTTTTTCCTGAACCAACCCATGTTTCGATCCCGCTGCGCTTCTTGCGGCAAAGCACTGGTGTTATCCGATGGACTGCCGTTCATCACCGGAGATCTACGCATTCACGTTGGAAACCATTGTATCATCAACGGAAAAAGTGCTTTTATCGCCGGCAAAGTATTCGACGCACCGACACTTTCCATCGGCGATCACGCATTTATCGGACATGGTGTCGAAATCGTCGTTGCCAAAAACGTATCCATTGGAAAGCATGTTTTGATTGCCGGCGGTTGTTTCATCACCGACAACCCCGGTCACCCCATGAGCGCCGAGCACCGTAGAACCCAACCAGTCGAACGTGAGCGAGTACGACCTGTGGTGATCGAAGACGATGTATGGCTGGGACTGCGTTGCATCGTTTTGCCCGGAACGGTTATCGGCCGGGGATCTGTCGTGGGAGCGGGATCGGTGGTATCCGGAAACCTACCTCCTTTCAGCCTGGCGGCCGGCAACCCTGCTCAAGTCATCCGCTCGATACGCGACCCGAACGGCAAAACCAAATCGGAGTGATTATTCACATCATTCTTGTACAAATAGATCACCAGGTGATCGTTTTAGGGCCGACCCCTTCCCTGAACGAATATGATCTACAGAAAGACAGAAAGCATCATCATTTCAAGGCAGACGATAGGAAATCGATGGAATGACCAACTGCGCACAAAACACATTGAAATTGGTCAACCTCCCTACACTCAACCGTTTGATATCATATCGATCCATGTGATGCCAATTGGAGTTCAACCCACTTGCACAGGTAAATCCCGCCTCGTATCCCGCTTCGGACAGAATACGACGCAGCTGCGGATCGTTGGAAACCGGCCAACCCACCGGATAGGCAACCGCCTGAACCGGCTTGCCCAACCGGTTTTCCAGATCGGTGCGGGAGCCGATCAGCTCTTTTCGAAGCTCCTTCGGATCCAGGGTTTGCAATACCCGGTGGCTGCGGGTGTGAGACTCGACATCCATACCGGCATCCCGCAATGCCCGTATTTCATCCCACGTCATGATCAACTGCTCGGCAAGCCGGTTCTCGAGCCCTTGGCTCCAGTCAACCCTCGACGCTTCGGTTATCTCGGTCAAAAAACGATCCAGGTCCAATCCGGGATGCTTTTTCACCACATCCATGAGGGTTTCAATGGATCCTTGAGGATCGGATTCGAGTCGTAGCCGAACCGAAAAAGGATATTGCAACTGAATCTCTTTTTCTTTTGAGGATTTAATGAGATAGTTGATGCGATCCCACCAATAAATCGTTCTTCTCTCAACATATTCGGTCGCAATGAAGAACGCCGCCTTGAGACCATGGCGCAACAATGCCGGAAGAGCGATCTCAAAATTGGATCGATAACCATCATCGAAGGTAATCAATAGCGATCGACTCAAAAGGCTTCCATCCCCGCGCATCGCTCGCAGTAAAGTATCAATATCTATGATATTGAAGTGTTTTGCGATATAACCAAGCTGCAATTCGAGGTTTTCTTCTGTCGCATCCACCACATCACTATCGAACAAATAACTCTCGCTGACTTTACCGACAGCATGGTAGTTCAGCACTGTAAAAACAGCCGGATTGACCAAGCTACGCGCGTGAACCCAAGAAGAAAACACTCCCAACCGACGCATCCAATCGGCCAAAAGTTGCATTCCCGTTCCCATACCGAAAAGAATACTGATTCAAGATTCTTCTGTCCAATCAAATTCGCAAGCGACATGCTTCTTTAGGCCCGAGCATCGAGCATCTTTTGCCAAACCCTTTCCACGCGACCTACCATTTTATGCAAATCGTAATTTTTACAAACGTTTTTTTGCGCCTGGCTGCCAAGCTCGGCCGCCCTTTCGGGGTGGCGCAACAAATCAACTACAGCTGCAGCCAAAGACTTTGGATCTCGATCTTTAACCACCAAACCGGTCTTACCATGACAAATCCCAAACGCAGAACCCCGACAAGTCACAACCGCAAGACCCGCGGCCTGTGCATTGATGTTTTTTATCGGAAAACCAGACCAAGAGCTTCGAGGGCACACCACGACATTTGAACGCGCCAGCGCATCTCTGGTTTGCAACTTTGAAGGGGTATAGACAATATCTGTAAGGTGCTCCACTCCGAAACCGGCTACCAGACGTCGAGCCAACAGGATGTCGTTGGGAGTCGCCAACAACAACCTGGCACCTCGCACTCGATTGCCGATTTCAGGAAGGGCCATAAAAAGCACATCCAAATCCTGGTAGGCATCTAGGTTTCCTGTATATACCAGAGTGGGATTGGACGGCCGTACACCCGGCACCGCCTGCGACCAAAATTTGGTATCAATTCCGGGAGGCACGATGAGGATCTTTTCTTTTGCAACCCCAAACGTATGTATCTTTCGAGCCATGGGTCGATGCAACGCGATGACCCAATCGGCCAATGGTGGGATGATTGCGTCCAACACCAGCCCCATCATCCGGTAGAAACGCTGCATAAAGCTCGTGCGCGCATAGCGCCAAAGCTCGTCCTCCATGATGTTGTGGGCATGGTATACAATCGGTACACCACAAATACCGGCGGCCAACCAACCCGCCAAGGCTCCCTCATAGTTGTGAGCGTGCACCAGCTCTGCGCCCGTTGATCGGATTGTCTGGATGGTCTTGACAGTCAACATCAAATCCAGCATCGGTTTGACGAGATCAGGTCCCGAACGAAATCTTTGATACGATGCAATCTTCGGAGTGCGATGTATACAAAAAGGATCGTCCCGTTCAAACCCGTGGTGGTAGCACACCAGGTGCACTGCATGTCCGCGCGCGCTCAAACCGGAGGCAAGCTCACCCACCAAGGCTTGGGTGCCCTGCCCACTTGGAAAAGGCATGGCCGCTACCATCACAACGGTGTGTTTACGGCTCAAAGATACCCCAAATTCTCGAGACGTTTTCGCAAATCGGACTGGTTTTCATCTGCATCCGAAAAAATTCGTTGATAGGAAGCTATATCGCGCCTACAAAATCTTTCGGCGCATACTCCTCCCCGGTCTTCGGCTTCGAGGCCCAAACAGGCAGCCAAGATAGAAAAAACATTTTCCACGTTGAGATCGATTCTATGACCGTTTGCTCCGAATCCAAGACCCGCCATGGCCAGCATACCTTCCGACCGATGTATCCCACTGACACCGAGACCTTTCGAGCCGATTTTCTCCCGGCCGGACAGCTTTCTACATACCGGACCAGGCCGGCCGCCAGATTGCTCGGACAAGACGCCATATCCATCTATCCTGGCAAGCTCGACCAACAGATCCGCGGCTCTTTCCATAAAGGGTCCCGGCATTACTTCTTCTCTACGCAATACCTTTGATACCAACTTTGCACCTTGTTCGTTACAGCAAGTTTGGGGAAGCGTGTCGATAATTTGTTGACGCAGATTTTCGTATTCGAACCCCGGCTCCACAACTCCAAAAGGATCCCGGCCTTTAAGATGAATCCAAATGCCCGGAAACTGAGGCAGCTCGTCCGAAAAAGCCTGCGTGGCAGGTAAATCCAGACCTCCAAAGCGTCCCGATGCATCCGCACGCATGATCAAATCCGACAGAGAGCTTCGCAATATTACCTGTTTGATCCAGGCCGGCGCAAGACGCCCGCCCAGCTTGCCAAGCAAGCCGGCGGCACGTTGCAATACCGACCCATGCCCGCCAAAATGCAGATATCCCTGCGCGTGCAACCATCGATTGATGGAAACAACCGTGTCACTTGCGCCGCAAAAGCCATGATCAGACAACACGACGACCAAGCACTGATCATCGGTATGTTGCAGCAATCTTCCCAAACATCGATCCAATCCCATATAGACTTCCTGGAGGGTGCCTCCCAGAGCCGCATCAAACCTATATCGGGGAGAGAGCTTGTCATGCAAAGCCCAAAAATGATGTGCCGCCGTATCGGTTTCTGAAAACACGACCATGAACATATCAAAAGGACCCAGATCTGTGAGCACGAATTCAGCCGTTTTGCATTTTTCCTGCATGGTGGAAAGCAATACCTTGCGGGCTTCAGCATGCCATCCGGGACCAACGGCCGACTCGTCCATATCTCCGTACGGCCAACCCAGGCCGTTTCGGTCCAGCATGTCGTACAACTCGGGTGGATGATATGCCTGCCGACCGGCTCTCAGCGCAAAGGGCGAATCGAATCCGGCAATGCACAACCCGGATAGATCATCCGGAGGAAAGCTGCCCGGAACACCTAGACTGGCTACCTTGAATCCGTTTTGGGTAGCGATCCGTTGTATCGTGGTCACTTCTCTTTCATGCGCATTCACCAAACGTAACCGATAGCCATGGGAATCTTTACGGATGTAGTGCACCACCCCGTGTTCGCCGGGTCCGACTCCGGTGAGCACCGATGTCCAAGCCGGCAGCGAGCTGGGCGGATAGGTTGAAGTCAAGCGCCCCCAAACACCCCGGCGGCGTAAGGATTGCAAATGAGGCAACTTCCCACAAGAGCACAGGGCGTCGACGATATCCGGATCGGCACCATCCCAACCTACAACCAACAACCTGCCGATCGATCCCTTCTGGAACGGCTTGAGGTCCTTACCGATAAAGACGCGATGTATCGAATCTTTTTTGACTTTTTGCATTACTATTCGGTATAGCCGAGGGATCGTAGCTGCTCACGAGTCTGATCATCGATATGCGCGGCTTCACCCTCCATTTTCCGCCCTGAGGAACTCCCGTGTAAACCCGCTTGCAACCATTGCTTCAACTCGGCCAAACGCTGTCGTTCTTGTTCGGCCAGGTTTTCTTTTTCTTCCGGGTCGGTGCTCAAATGAACCAAATGCTCGGCCACCAGATTACGCGGGTTTCCTGGATTGGCCAGCATCATTTTCCAATCACCTTCCCTGACGGCCCGCACGATGCAACCCTGATGATCCACTGAAGCAAAAACCCGGCGGGGGTTCTTTGCGTCCCACGGCGCTACCAGCGATAAGCCGTCCAAAGCATCCTGGGCTTCGACACCCGCTACCTGCAATGCAGTAGGCATGAGATCCACCAGAGATACCGGATCTGCATGGGTGGTCCCCGCCGCGAGCCCACCCGGAAAACGTATCACCAAAGGAACATGAATCAATTCTTCATACAAAGAAGTACCATGCCAGAATCCTCCATGATCCCCAAACTCTTCCCCATGATCGGACGTCACCACAATCAATGCGTTGTCGTACAATTGGTTGCTTTTGAGAAATTTCATCAACGCACCAAATAGATCATCGAAATGTTGTATTTCCTGCCGATACAATTCGCGCATGGAGGCAGCCTGCCCCAAGGGTGGATTGGGATTTTCCACCCTGGCGACCGCATGTCCATCATAGGGATGCGAAAAATAGGGGTCGTGAGGCTCCATAAAGTGCAGATAGGCAAAAAAGGCTGACTTGGATTTGGCCAGCGGTTTGATCAAGGCCTCGGCCCGCTCCAAAACCCGTTCTCCCCGAGCATAGTAGCTTTCGACATCGCGATGCCCGGGGAAAAACCTTAGTTTCATGAGTCGATACAACTCTACCACGAACAATCGGCTCGCAGAAACCGGCGCCATCATAAATGGTTGGGGGGCAAGGTATGACCAATTATCGAAACCTTTTCCCAAGCCGAACACCGGCGCCAAATTGACATTGGTGATAGAAGCCACCGTCACATATCCGGTATCTCGCAATACCGAGGCCAAGGTAGGTACTTCATTCGGGAAACGATCCGTTTTATGAATGGTCCGATGGTTGTCGGGATACAAACCACTGAGAAGTGAAGCCACTGAAGGCCGGGTCCATGACGATGATGACCAAGCAGCCGCGTAGTTGACGGCATCTTGCTTGAAAGCCTCCAGATGAGGTGTTTGGGCTTCATCATATCGCAACGCATCCACCACGACAAAAACAATCGGAGGACGCGAATCCGGATTCCGGTCGTTCGGGTCGACGTACTCCGCGACCTCAGTTTCAATAGGTCTTCCCAGAACGATCCCCATGAGAGCCAGGGCCAACAACAATACATTGACGACCTCGGATCGGGACATCAACAGACCGGTTGTTCTCCTTACAACAACCATACCCACCAATGCCGCAATCACCACTCCCGCCATTGCCAACCAACCCATAAACCCTGTTTTGGATATGGATTCGTTCCATACATCCCGGTAGTTCAAAAAACCCCATACCACCAAAATCTGCACTCCAACCAGCCAACCAGACACTTTACCCGCCCAGTTTCGCAGCGCTATCCGGCTGTTTCTCGCCTTGCCCCCAAAGAAAACCGCCATGATCCATCCATATACGCTGCCCAATACCGCATACATCCCGAAACCATAAACGATACCACCCGGCTTATTGGAACCATAATAGGCCGCTTCCAGCATACCCAATAGACCCGCATACAAACCCGAAGCGGCCCCGGCGGACGTAAATACCTGCGAAGAACGTATATAACCTTTGAAACTCAATCTCCTACCTCCTCGATGGGTTTACTCTTTCCTTTTTTCACCCAGGCAGTCACCAGGTTGACGACTTCCGCCATACGGTATCCATGCCTCGGCCTGGACACCGGCGAGAAAACCCACACACACCCGCCTGCCAGACTGAAAAGCTCACCGGCCAAGAAACCCAAAAACGCCAACAAAGCCGCTTGCTCGGGCAAGACGCCGATACGCGACAGGAAAAAAACATAGGTACCCTCTCGAACCCCGATGCCCGCAATCGACAAGGGAACTAAAGTAGCCGCAATCATAAGAGGTCCAACGAACAAGATCTCCAAAGCGGACACTTCGGCGCCGACCGCACGGGCCGTGGCCACATACATCATCGCAGTCGCTCCATGCACCACGAAACCCAGCCCGGTAGCCAAAGACAAACGTAATCTCTGGTTGACAAATGCTGCCACGGCATCACTGACCTTGGCCACTTCAATACCAAACCGTTTTCCCCTGCGTTTGAAAAACCCCGACAGCATTAAAAAAAAGCCCGGCAAAAACAAAACCATCCCGGCAGCCGTCACCGGCACGGCCGCCGCAAAGGCCAACAACCACAAAGCCGAGTCCGGGAGGAAGCGTGAACCAAACGGCAAAGCCAGCAACATCAACATGGAAAGAGAAAAAAAGCCGATTACCTTCTCGACCAAAATAACGGCCACGCTGCGAGCCGTTTGGCGGGTTCGAACAGCGGCATAGTATGTTCGGTATGCGTCCAGGCCGATGGTGCTCGGCAAAAATGAGCCGAAAAACCTGCCGACCAAATATGCTCCCGCCAAATCGGGAACCGGCAAACCCAATCCCTGACTTGAAAGCAGCAACCGCCAGCGTAACACACCCGCAAATATACCGGTACCCTTGATAAAAACCGCCAGAAACAGCCAACCCAAATGCATCTTTGTGATTGTTCGGCCGAGCAAGCCGAGATCGATCTGCCACAAAAGTATGGCGATCAACCCGGTGCTGACTACCGCCCTTACAAGCCAACGCAGTGTTTTTCCAGTATATTTATCTATTGCCATGTCGACCGCTTGCGCGTCCTCCATCATCCAGCCCGAAGCAAAGAACGGGTAAACTTCGAAAAACTATTGAAAACTCCTTGCATGCATGCCAAGAGTTGTTCGAGGCATGCTGCAAAACTATAACAGGATTGTATTTGTTCGCAAGCATGTTGCACATATGCCGGTCAACCGGCCGACGTGAAATAGAGAAGTTTTTCAAGCCGAACTGGTTTGGGTGCACGAAAGACTGCGCCAGCAATGATAATAATGCATCCATTCCGTACAGTTATATCAACCAAGGAGCTGTGCAATGCGACGCCGGGATTTTATGAAATATGTCATGGCCGGATGCTTGGCTCAAAAACTACAAACCGCCTCCGGTCGTTCCAAACCTCATGGCCCGAAAATCGTCATTCTTGGTTTCGATGGCGTAGACCCAAGATTGGCACAGACCTGGATGCAAAGCGGTGATCTACCCAATTTAAAGCGGCTTTCCCATCAGGGCGGCTTTGCGGCGTTGCAGTCGACCAATCCACCCAACTCTCCGGTGGCATGGACGACTTTTGCAACCGGAGTAGATCCTACAGAACATGGAGTATTTGGATTTTTACAAAGAAATCCTAAGACTTACCTTCCAGCTACCGCAGCCTATGCAATCCGCCCACCGGTTTTCGAGCAATCCGGCTACCGGGCTCCCAGCGCAGTGTCGTTATGCCGAGCCACTGCTTTCTGGAATACAATAGATGCATCCAAAATCCCTATCAGCCTTCTTTCCATGCCATATGCATATCCGCCTCCCCGGCTTCAATACGGACGCGTACTGGCCGGATTGGGGTTGCCGGATCTTAGGTTTACCAACAGCTCATATACCCTCTATACGACCGAAAAACCGTCCGGCGCCGTCACCCAAACCGCTGGAGGCAGACATATCGCACTCTCACAGGCCGGTGGATCGAAATACACGACCACCCTGGATGGGCCCCGGGGACCCCATGGAGATTACATCCAGACACGCCTTGATCTCGAGGTAGACAAATCCAAAAATACCATCACGATAACAACCGGAGGAAAAACCCAGGTTGTTTTCGAAGGACAACGAAGTGATTGGTTCCCGGTCCTATTCGAAACCGGCGACCAAACCATAAAAGGCCGGGTGCGTTTTCGACCGCTCGGCTTGAAAAAAGATCTCAACCTATATGCATCTCCCATTCATCTGGATCCCACAGAACCGGCTCTTCCGTTAGGCGGTCCAAAGAAGTGGCTGATAGAATCGCTCATGAAATATCCTCACCTACCTACCGTCGGTTGGGCGCATGACACTTCCGCAGTCAACTCGGGAGCCCTGACCAAAGCAGCTTTCTTGGAAGATCTGCTCACCACCATGCAAGCCAGGGCCGATCTGCTGCTGCAGGAGTTGGATAGCAATTTTGCTCGGGTATTGGTCAGCGTATTTACCGGCACGGACCGGGCTTCGCACATGTTTTTCACAGACACCGCCCGACCTCAAAGGGGAGCGTTGCTGAAAGTGTATCAGACCATGGATACTATCATCGGCAGGGTCATGAAACGCCTGGGTCCCAACACCCACTTGATTGTCATGTCGGATCACGGTTTTCATCCCTTCGAACGAATGTTGCACACCAACACTTGGCTGGAAGCCCAAGGCCTGCTGCATCGCAGCCAACCCGGAGGAAAGATTCAATTTCTTCGCGGGGTAGCCTGGACCAAGACAAAGGCCTACTCCATCGACACCGGACAAATCTACATCAATCTAAAAGGACGCGAGTCCCAAGGCAGCGTTCAACCCGGCGCGCAATACAAAGCTTTGCTCGAGACCATCACCAAAAAACTCCTGGATCTGAAAGATCCAAAAACCGGTAAA
>JBFFBT010000102.1:0-17666 GCA_041560255.1 Myxococcota bacterium
GCCGGTGGTTGTGCTGGGAGTGGCGCTCGTAATTGCGCCCAAGTTCGAAATGATCAATTGGGTGGGCATGGCGGCACTGGGATCGGCGGTATTTGCTGCGCTCTCCTACATATGCATCCGAAAAATCACCCACGCGGTGCCGGCCCATGTAGTGGTATTGTATTTCTCTGTTTTTGGAATGATTTTATCTTTTCCGTTCATGCTGATGGATTTTCAATGGCCGATCGGTTCGGAGTGGTTGACCCTGGTTTGCATTGCAGGAGTGTCTGTGGCTGCCCAGCTGTTGATGACTGCGGCCTATCGGTATGATACCGCCGGGCGGGTGGCCATGGCCGGGTCCGTGGGACCGATATTTGCCGGAGCATGGGATGCTTTGATATGGGATCAATATCCAGGCTGGTCCAAAATCTTGGGTGCTGGGTTGATCATTGCCGCTTTGATAGAATTGCATCGCAGCAATCGTCAACGAGCGATTGTCGGAGGTTGAAAGGGATGAGGGTACCTCGAGTGGAAGGCTATGAATCTTTTACAAAAAGTATGAACATGGATACGAAAAGAGCATGCTTGGGGCCTGTCTTGGCAGTGGTTGTGCTGTTGGTATCGGGTTGCACCCGATGCGTGTCTGAAAAGCAGCTTCAAGCCCGCACGTTGATCCAAGCCAGAGAAATGGTTTTGGATTTATTTGGAAAAATGGAAGGATTCGAGCTGACCAAGCAGCTTGAGGTCGATGTGGCGGGCGCCCGAGCGGTTCGTATGGAAGGCAGTTGGAAGCAGGATGAGCGCAACCGGCGTTGTATCATTATGTTGGTGGACAATCCGGGGGTGTTCAATGTCATTCATTATACCGCCCCAAGCGCCAACAACTTGTTTGAGGCCGGTGTCGATGTTTTCGAGCAGGTCGTGCAGCAACTCAAATCCGTACCATTTACCAACCAGCTTGAGGTGATCCAAGAGTCTGATCACCAAAGGATGCGATCGTCGGATCTGCAGCTAGAAATCCGCTATCCGTCGGGCTGGATATATACCTTGGATGAAGACAACCAAGCCGTGGTGCTCAGCGGCCCTAAGGACCAGCCCACCTGGTTGACCACCATTACCTTTTCTGTCATTCATAAATGGAAATCCTAACCCGGGTGTTGATACCATGCCGAAGGTGAAAAAACCATTGATGTCAAACACAAACCTCCTCGATCTCAGACCGGTGCGAATCATGGAATGCCGGGTCGAAGACGATCGACTGGTGGTTTTGGTCCCACGTTTCCGTTCGCGGTGGATGAAGTGGTATCTGCGGTTGTTGTCAAATCCTTATATACGCTATCGGCTCGATGCAATTTCAGAGGCCGTATGGCAGGATTGTGATGGAACCCAAACGGTATGGGACATCGGTAAAAACATCCAAGCCAAATTCGGCTCGAAGGTGGAACCGGTTTGGGAGCGCCTCGCGGGTTTATTGAAGCAGATGGAACGAGGCGGCATGATCCGTTGGGGTTGTGGGCGGCGGTTTTAATAAGGAACGGCAAACCCTACCAAAACGGCCAGAGCCATGACCTCAGAATATGGATCATTCAGAGGTACTCTTAGGCGTAAATATGGATGTATTTTTTCCAAAGTAAGCTGCATATTGAAGTCCAAAGCAAACAAAGTTTCTACATCCCAGGTCAGAGGGCTCATGCATCTGATACCTATACCTAGACCTACCAATTCGGACATCATCGTTCCAAACTCAAGCTCATACAACAATCCGGCTTCAACATCATTATTTGATTCATCACCCAAGGGAACATAGATAGTCGGCCCAAGCGAAGCTTGTAGGAAAATATTGGATCGTCTGAGCTCAAAAACAAACATAGGATCAAGTCCTATAAATTCGCCACCTACGCGCGATAAGGCCAGCATGTGTGTGTATACATGCACAAACGTATATACATGATCATCTTGATTCATATTGAATGGATCGATCCCCACATCAAAATGAATACCAAAACAAAATTGTGATTCACTTTCGTAACATTTCTTGACTTTGAGGTTGAAGACCAGAGGCGAAAAACTCGATTCGTTTTTTACATTTTCTTCCGGTATTACAACGATATAACCAAGCCTAAGTCCATACGATGCATCACCCGTACCAAACTGCAGATTGAGTTCGGGCAGGATACCTACGTAATTATCATGTCTAGGTATATGCAGATCAAAATCAAGCTGAGATCCGGTATCGAGATTTGCCAATCCCATGGATCGGTATTGATCTGCTCTGGCCGGAAGTTGGTAACCAAGAAGGAAAAACATTGCACCCGACAGGAACACCATCAACTTGTTTATCATTTTTTTATGCATTGTTCGGTCTCCCGGTTTAAATGACTATATAATGTAAGAGTTTTCAGGCTTGCCATCGTCAACCAATTTCTTTCAAATATGTGTTTCGATTGGCATAGGTATCCAGATAACTATCTTGTATGTTTATACAAATACTGATACACCTCACAAGACACAACTTGGGTATGAACCATCCAAACTGGGTGAGAAAATGAAAGGCGGGATGATCAAAAATCTGCGTCATGAAATTTGCAGTCAGAGTGATGCAAAGCAGACCGACTCGTACGGCTCGATGACATAGCGCATCTTACAGGCTTCGAGGTCGGAAAGGCACTCATCGGCCTGATCGAGGGCGGTGCCTTCACAGGGTTGTCCGGAGGTGTCGGTAGGATCGATGCATCCGCATTGTTGGCTGAGGGGGTCGACCATGAGGCTGGCGAGTAGACACCAGCAGTCGCAGCAATTGTTTTTGATGTCTTCATCGACTTTGTCCATGGTTTTATGCTCGCAATAGGCTCTACTCCATAGCCCGATATTCTCATGCATGCTGCGGCAAGGGTTGGTGTCATCCTCGAAGCACCCGGGCAACGTGAAATGCCAAAGTATTCCGACTACGAGAAAGAACAAAAATCTTTTCATTGGGTTTGCCCTCCATCGACACGTCCACAGCGCCGGATCCACGGTTATTTGGCAGGGTGTTTTACCCGTACGACCGTATGAAGCCCGCCTCGAATTCGATAGTCCAATTCGATGCTCATGCTTCGGGGTTTACAGGCCTGAACCAGGTCTTGCAGGATCCGGTTGGCGGCATGCTCTTGCACGATGCCGACCTGCCGGAAGGATAACAGGTAAAACTTTAATGATTTCAACTCGATGCACTGATTCACGGGCGTATAGACGATATGCACTACTCCATGGTCCGGCAGGCCGGTCCACGGACACAATGCGGTAAACTCTTCGGTGTTGATGGTTATCTCAGCCTGGTTTTGCGAATACTGGTAGGGAAACGTCAAGAGGAGGTCGGACCGAATTGATTTTTCATCCTGCATTTCGATCTTCATCTGGCCGTCCAGGGCGCGATACTGATTTTGAAGCTCTGTGTCTGAGATCTTTTTCATGTTGTTTAGCATGGCCAAAGAGGAGGATAAGGTCAAGAATATTCGAAAGTTTCAGTCAATGGACCCAAATATGAGCGTCGGAAGCGGATTGGGTGCGATAAGGCGATGCCTTGACGTGAAAAAGATTTTACTTTCAGGTATCATGTGCACTTGACACCGGGTTGCTATTCTGTTAAGTAGTGCTTCGCTTGTTGGCAATGAGCCGCTAGCTCAGCTGGTAGAGCATCAGACTTTTAATCTGAGGGTCCAGGGTTCGAATCCCTGGCGGCTCATCATGACAAACGGCATGTCCCCATCGTCTAGCCAGGTCCAGGACACCGGGCTTTCAATCCGGCAACAGGGGTTCAAATCCCCTTGGGGACGTTTTTTCTAATCCGGCCGCGGGGTTTTTATGACCATGCCAGATGAAATCGGTGAGATCCGAAAAGAGATCATCGAATCCCACAATCTTATCATCAAGACCGACAACTTGATCAAAAACCTGTCTTCCGATTTGAAACAGATTCATAAGAAACAGGAACGTTACGAACGCAAGTACATATTCAACTCGGTCACCGCATATATCATATTTGTTGTGGTGATCTTCGGTGGCTTGTATGTGGCGTTCGACGCGAAAACCGGGGTTGTGGTCAAAGAGAAAGAACGTATCGAGAAAGATCTCGAGCTCCAAAAAGCAGAAATCGTGAAGCTTCAGAAAAAGATATCTCAGAGAAGTCAACAAGATAGGATCGCCGAACGGTTTCTCAGGCTGAAAAAAGAGGATCGGAACCTGGATGCCCTCAAAGTAGCCGAAAGCTTGGACTCACTCCAGGTATCTCCCTTGATTGACTACTTGGTTACCAAAGAAGCCGAGGAGCTCAGGCTTAAACTGGCCGGAGATACCATGGATGCCGGTAAGGCGCTGTTCAACAAAGGCCTCCTCAGCAAAGCTCTCAGGGAGTTCGAACGCGCGGCAGAGATAAAACCCCCCGGAGCGCTTTTGGCGCAAATCCATTTGCATCGTGCAACCGTTTTACAGAAGCTCAACCGCACCGCCAAGGCCGCCGACTCATTCCTGGCCGCGGTTGATGCAGATCCGCAATCTACTTTTGCCGACTTTGCGCTGTTTATGGCGGCAACCACCTTGGAAACCTCGGGCGATGTCCCTCGGGCTTTGGATGGTTACAAACGATTGATTGAAGAGTACACCAAGTCGAAGCATATTCATTTTGCGCGCCGAAGGGTAGAGAAGCTCATGCGCTTAGGCCCCCCCGGGAGCCTTCCGGAGTCACTCGAACAGCCGGACAGCAAACCGGTTGTCAAAAGAACCCCGGTTGCATCTCCCCAAGTTGTGGAGACCGAAGAGCAACCCAAGGAAAAGCCAAAAGAAAAAATAAAGGTCGAAACCGGCATCCAGCAACAGCCGGCCCCATCCGTACCCGAGTCATCCCCGCTTCCCACGTCTGATCCCGAGACAGATGAAGGGTAAAACCGGACTGTCATTCCAAAACCAAGTGGCAATATCATTTGTCTTTGATTGCAAAGAGATACGTGTGTATCCTACATTTTGAGACGGTGATCGGTCTCGTATCCATCGCAAACATGCGTTTTTTTAGGGACACCGGAAATCATGTCGATGAATCCCAATTAGCTTGAAGATCTTAAAGCTAAGCTAAAATAGCGGGATTTTGAAACGGTAACTGGTCTTGATTACGATTCTTCTTTTCCGATGGGTTTGCCTTCCAGGGATTCGATCTCCTGTTCGGCGCGTTGAAACAGGCTGTGTAGTTGTGTAAGGGCTTCTGCGTTTTCGGTGACGTACCGGCGCACGAGCCTGGAATGGCGTTTATGAAAATACTCGATATGTTGGTAAATACCGGTAAGTAGGATGACGGTTTTGGGTTTTTGGCGGGTTTTGAGATTCGTAAGGGCACACTGCATGCCCAGCTTTTCGAATCTTTTGTTCCAGTCATTCGACCAGGTTTTCCATTTTTCGAGTTGTTGATCCCGACCGGCGTTGCCCCAGAATGATTTTTCAACCTGTTCGACCAACTCTGCATACATAACTTCGAGCGATTTCAAGCAGGTTTTGAGCTTGAGTGAGCTGAGCTTGGGAGAAGGATGCTGGGTTTCGGTGGGAAGTTGCAGCTCCGCATAGTGCCAATGGAGGTTGGAGACGATTCCGATGGTCAAGCAGGCCACGAAGAAAATCAGAAAGCTTACAAAAACCACAATCAACCCCAGGCGGGCTTTTCTGGCAAAGCTCCACTTGGAAGCATTTGAACGGGTGGTTGTCGAAAGGGATGATTTCACCAGGTGCAGACGCTATCAAAAAGGCACACTCGGTGTCAATGAGCATATTGGGGAGAATCAGTAGATGATGGTATGTGAGCTGACTTGACCCTTGCGGATGCGTACTCGAAACACTCTGGAAATACCAGCTTCTTTGTTGATGAGCTCGAATCGATACCATCCCGGTTCGAGCGCCATGTCTTCGATGGGCGTGTTGCCCATGAATTTGTCTTTCAAATAGACAGAAGTCTGGGGTTCGGTTTTCAGTCTTAGATAGCCTTTGGCGGTTTGGCCCGTGTCGCCGGAATCATGCGGTTCGTCGGCGGTGGTTGATTCGGCCTGCCCGGCGGGTTGGGTGTTTTCGTGAGGTGGATGGAGATGCTCGGTTTTTGAGGTTTGACCCGGCTCTTTTCGGGGCGCCCGGGATGAATGTGGTGTTTGAGCGGGTTGTGCCTCACTGTCTCTGGAGGAGGGGATTGCAACCGGTTCGAGGGATTCGTTTGAGCGTAGGATTGTGAAGGCGAAGTACAAAGACAGCAAGGCACCCAGCACTGCCAGACCGAAAGCGAAAACTTTTTGGTTTGATGATTTCAGGGTCCGCTTGGTTTTTTGGATTGCTGATAGGGTGGTCGAGGCTGTACGATTCTGGAGGTTGCTATGGTCAAACCTGGAATCATCTCCTAGGTTTTCAAACAAAAAATCCTGAAAATGTGGTTTGTGGATGGCTGCGTGTATGAGCGCGGTTTTAAGTTTTTTTCTTCTCTGCAGCCATTGTTGAGCGAGTTTCGCAAGCAGCATGCGAGGATCCTGATCTTCGATTTCCTTGATATAGCTCGAGAGGGCCTGGAGCAATGCAGCTGCGTTTTGAAAACGTTGTTCGGGTTTTTCAGCCAGGCATGTCATGAGAATGGAGTGCAGCTTGGCAGGCAGATCAGGCAGAGGGGTGTCGCGTATTTTCATCGGATCTTCGATGCCGGGCGTATGACTCGGTATAGGGTTTTTGAGGATCGCACCGGCGGGATGATTTGCAATGAGCTCGAGGATCGTCAAGCCTAGAGCATAGATATCCGATCTCTGATCTGACGGGCTGGTGTCGGGTTGATCGGTTTTTCGATCCGAAAGGGCCGTCCGTCTTGAAACGCTTGTGTGATCCATCAATTTGACGATTCCAGCGTCACAAAGAAACGTATTGTGTAAATCGATTCCGCCATGAACGCGGGTAGTCGGCTCAAAGACGGCATCTAAGGCTTGGTGGAAGTGGGACAAACCATCAGCAAGCATGAGAAATATTTGTGCGATTGCCGACGAGGGCAGTGGGTGGTGTTGACGCCGCATGAGTTTTCCAAGCTCATGAAGAGATTCGCCCGCAAGGTACTCCATGACACAGTAGGCTGTTTTTTGGGATTGGGGCGCCGAGTAGACTTCCACAAGATTCGGGTGCTTGAGACCGGACCAAAATTGAGCCCGGGATTTAAATTCGAAAAGCCAATCTGAGTTATGATCGCGGGCTTTTTTGATTACCATAAGCGTATCGGTGTGCATATCCTGTGCAAGCTGGGTTTCGACGCGTTCATTCTTGGCGAGGATGGCGATGAACCGATAGCGATCCAAGATTTTATCGTGTGAGGTCATGAGCAATGCCCCGGGGGTTGTTTGCCGGCTTTTTTCGATAGACCGCAACATTGAACGGCGTACATGGTGTATATCATCCATGATGGGGGGTATGCCGAAATGTGTCAAGTATCACTAATCACGTTCAACGCCTGCCTGTTTGCATTTGGGGTTGGACGGTTGCATTGGGATACACGACGTATTATAAACATTGTACCAGGTACTACAACTCGCATACGAGAACCATAAAATAGGGTATATTGTTTGAAAAAGGGAGACTGAATGTGTACGAGCAAAACGCAATCATCGAAAACACGCAAATCGCAGAAAAAGTAAACCGTTATCTCATCTATGCCCCCTTGATCGCATCAAAGCGCAAAGCCGGTCAGTTCGTCATGGTCAGAGTGGATGAAAAAGCCGAGCGGATTCCCTTGACCATTGCGGATGCCGATCCGCAAACCGGCACCATTACCTTGGTAGTGCAGGAAGTCGGTTTTTCCACCGCAAAGATGGCACGTATGCAGATAGGTCAAAAACTCGAGGATCTGGTGGGTCCGTTGGGTCTTCCTACCCATATCGAAAGATTCGGACGGGTGGTCATCGTTGGAGGCGGCATAGGGATCGCGCCCGCTCATCCCATCGCGCAAGCCATGAAACGAGCCGAAAACCAGGTTTACACCATACTGGGTGCCCGGCATTGTGGATTGATCATCATGGAAGAAGAGATGAAAAAGGTTTCGGATGAGCTTACGGTGTGCACCGACGACGGTTCATGCGGACAAAAGGGGTTGGTGACCGATGTACTCGAAGAGCATATCCAGAAAAAAGGTAAACCCGATTTGGTTGCGGCGATTGGCCCTTTGATCATGATGAAATATGTTTCATTGTTGACCAAAAAGTATGCGGTGCCGACTATGGTAAGCCTCAACCCCATCATGGTAGATGGAACGGGTATGTGCGGAGGATGCCGGGTTACAGTAGGAGGCAAGACCAAGTTTGCCTGTGTGGAAGGACCCGAGTTTGATGGTCATTTGGTGGATTTTGAAGAGCTGATGCAACGCCAGGGCTTTTATCGCCAGCAGGAGCATGAGTCTATCAGACAGTTTCACGACGGTTGCCGAATGGGTGCAGAGATGTCAAAGGTGTCATCATGAATACATCGTTACCTCGAGAAGAAATCGACCGATTGCGGGCATTGTCACCCAAAGAGCGCATGTTGATTGCCAGGCAAGAGATGCCCGAGCAGAATGCAGCGCTTCGAAGGAAAAATTTTTTGGAAGTGCCTTTGGGCTACGCTCCCATGACGGCGGTGATGGAAGCCAATCGTTGTATCCAGTGTAAAAAACCTGCCTGCATGGAGGGTTGCCCGGTTGGAATCGACATCCCGGGATTTATCGGTAAGATGGCCGCCGGAGATTTCCAGGGAGCCATTCAAAAGATCAAAGAAACCAACATGTTGCCGGCCGTCTGCGGGCGGGTGTGTCCCCAGGAGGAGCAATGTGAGAAGAAGTGCGTTTTGAGCAAACAAAAAAAACCGGTGGCCATTGGAAGATTGGAGCGTTTTGCGGCCGATTGGGAACGCGCCCAAGGTGCGGTGCAACCTCCAGAAATCAAATCAGACAGTGGCAAGAGCATCGCAGTGGTGGGTTGCGGCCCGGCCGGTTTGACTGCGGCCATCGATTTGAGGAGGGCCGGCCATAGGGTCACCATTTACGAAGCCTTGCATGCACCAGGAGGTGTGCTGGTGTACGGAATTCCCGAGTTTCGCTTGCCCAAGGAAATCGTGTATCGTGAAGTTCAAGCCGTCGAAGCCATGGGTGTAAAAATCATGACCAACTATGTTGTCGGCCAGATCGAAAACGTGGATGAATTGTTGCAAAAGCATGACGCGGTCTTTTTGGGAACCGGGGCCGGTCTGCCATGGTTCATGGGCATTGAAGGAGAGAACTTGAGTGGTATCTACTCGGCCAACGAGTATTTGACCAGAGCCAATCTCATGCGGGCCTACGATTTTCCCGCCTCCGATACGCCGATTGCCCGCAGCAGGCGGGTGGCGGTCATCGGGGGTGGCAATGTCGCCATGGACTCAGCCCGCAGCGCGCTTCGATTGGGCGCCGAAGTGGTCTCCATCGTGTATCGCAGGTTGGAGCCTCAGATGCCGGCTAGACATGAAGAGATCGAGCATGCCAAGCAAGAGGGAGTGGAGTTTAGATTTTTAACCAGTCCAATTCGCTATGTGGGCGACGAGCAAGGCCGGGTGTGTCGGGTGGAGTGTATCGAAATGGAGTTGGGTGAACCCGATGCCTCGGGTCGCCGCCGTCCGATCCCGGTTGACGGCTCAAACTTTTTTCTCGATGTGGATACGGTTATCGTAGCCATCGGAAACGGTCCCAATCCTCTTATACCTCGCACCACCGATGGCCTGACCATCGATCCTAGAAAGGGCACCATCCAGACGAATTTGGCTACCATGCGTACTTCCAAGCAGGGTGTTTTTGCAGGTGGAGATATCGCCATCGGGGCTGCAACCGTGATTTTAGCCATGGGTCATGGCCGTAAAGCGGCTCGATCCATTCATCACTATATCGAGACCGGATCATGGGAGCATACCGGTTTATGATGTTGGAAAGGGGCTGGAAAATGTTGTTCTACAAATATGGTCGAGATGTAAAATTCGCGGTATTGTGCATGATACTTGTGGGCCTGTATGCGTGTAAGGACCAATCCGAGAAACCTCAAGCGGAAAGTACCAAAGAGCAAAGGAGAGAACCGAGTGGGTCTAAATCTCCCGCCGGGGGTGAAAAACCCAAGCTGCCTTGGATTCAAGATGATTTCAATCGGGCGAAAAGCTTGGCCGAAAAAGACAAAAAACCTTTGGTGATCGATATGTGGGCCGGGTGGTGTCATACCTGTCTGTCTATGAAAAATTACGTGCTCAACGATCCCAGCCTGATGACGCTTGCGGATCGGTTTGTCTGGTTGGAGGTGGATACGGAAAAGATCCAAAACGCCATGCTGATCGCAAAATATCCACCATCAGTCTGGCCGACCTTCTTGGTGCTTGGTGGGAAGGAATACGGTGTGCAGGCACGCCATTTGGGTGCAACTTCGGCTTCGCGGTTTCGAGAGTTCTTGCTGTCGGGCGAACGGGGTCACCTACAGTCTTTAGTCGAAAAAGGTACTATCGACCAAAATGATCCACTCGGGAAAGTTCGCTCGGGCGATCGGTTGGCTTTGGCGGGAAAGCCTGAAAAGGCCTACGAAAACTATATGGAAGCGATACGAAAAGCGCCTGATGACTGGAGCAGAAAACCGGAAGTATTGCTGGCGGCCCTTACCAGTTTGTACAAATCCGCTCAATGGCCTGCCTGTATGGATTTGGGATTGCGTTACGCAAAGCAAATGGGAAACGGTCCGGCCACAGCAGACTTTTTATCCATTGCGAAGTATTGTTCTGAGCAACTGGAACGAAACGATCCCCGGATCGAGAAATTTGAAGTCATGGGTGTAAAGATCCTGGAAGGCTTGGATGTCGATGCAAATGCGCCCTTGTCTGCGGATGATCGTTCGGAAGTGCTCAGGATTTTGAGGCAGTTTCATGAATCTCGAAAAGACCAAGACAAGGCGCGCCGATCCGCCGAAAAACAACTTGCCATGTTGGATGATGCGGCGGCCAAAGCGCCCGGTCCTCAAGCGGCTGCTACCTACAATTGGCCTCGAGCCGAGGTGTATGTATATCTTGGACAGGGAGCAAAGATTATTGCGGCGTTGGAAAAATCCGTGCGGGATCTTCCCAAACACTACGATCCTCCCTATCGGTTGGCATGGGTTCTCTACACCCTGGGTGAATATGATCGAGCTCATGAAGAAGCAGAAAAGGCCCTAAAGCTCGCATATGGACCCAGAAAAGCCCGTATATACGGTTTGCTTTCAGATATTCAGGTCGGCCGCAAGGATTTCAAAGCGGCCCTGGGCGCATCCCGAAATATGCTCGAACTATTCAAATCTCTTCCCGAAGGTCAAAAAAACCCACAAACCCAAAAAGAAGCCCAGGAAAAGATTTTAAAGATTTTAGAAATGCAGAAAAAGGCCGATTAAGACTGTATGCTCCAAAACCACGATCATGGTTGCTTTCGAACCAAGATCGTAAAGGGTAACACTTCGGTAAGAAAAGTGGATGCGCTTCCTTCTCTGGGCGTGGGGGGAATTCACCAGATGGTTTTCACCCCGGAACTTTCGTGTCGAGTACATATATATTGTATTTTATTCTAGGAATAAAATGTAGCGCAGTAGTGTTAAATAATATCTGGATAAGGGCATGAGTTGGATAAAATACTGGAGTTGAAAAGAAAAATACACATATAAAGGAATTCCAATGAAAAAGAAAAACCCCCAGAATTCCAGTAATATTGTAAAAACCATCAGCAGGCGAGACTTTTGTAAAAACCTCTCCAAAGGTGTCATGACCGGAGTGGTGTTGTCATCCATACCTGGAGCCTGTGGATCGGTGTTGGAAGCCGCCGGCGGCAGCGTGGGTATAGACGGAAGGGTGGTCAAAATCACAAATCCGGCCGCCACCGACGGAAGCGGCGGTAAGGACAATGCAAATCTGGTGTATGCAGTCATCAAAAACATGCTGGATGTAGGGGTGAAAGCTTTTACGGGAAGCAACAGCACCCGGGATGCTTGGAGCGCGATCATTCCCGATCCATCCAAACGGGTAGCCATCAAGGTAAATTGTGAAAACATGAACATTTACACGAAGTATCGAGTGGTCCAAGGAATCATAGCTGGATTGCTCGACCGGGGAGTATCTCCAAACAACGTCGTCGTGTACGACCGTAATGGAAACGGCTTCGGATATGCGGGGTTTGTCAAGAACACCGGCCAGGGTGTTAAAGTAGGGATCGTGGACGAGTTGGGAGGCTACAGCAACGAAAGTGGATTGTATGGTATGGCGAATTTGCTGTGTGGCCGCTCAGGACTCTATGATTGTGATTATCTCATCAATGTGCCCTGTCTCAAGGCGCTGGATTTCGATGGTGTAGCGGGCGTGACACTTGGGATGAAAAATCATTTCGGCACTTGTCAACCCGACCACCATGACATCATGAACAAGATACCTTTCTACAACACTCTGCCCGATATTAAAAATAAAACCCGCCTTATTGTGCTGGATGCGATCATGTGTTCTTACAAATTTTCAGGAGGGGAACGCTATCAGGAGTACATTGATATCTCCAACACGTTGTTTTTGGCTACCGATCCGGTTGCGGTCGACTATTTGGGATGGCGGATGATCGAGCAACATCGCACCCAACACGGATGGGGACCCATATCGCCGGTGCCGACCTATATCCATAAAGCCGCGGTGGATTATCATCTCGGTACCGATAACCCGGCCGATATGGAGGTGATCGAACCGGGATCGAGCAACCCGCCCCTATCCGTCCCGCAAGAGTTGGAAATGCTCTAATCCGAAGTTTTTTCCGCCCTCGCGAAAAGCGCGTAGGTGACAAAAACAGGGAATTCAATCCGGTGGGATGAGTGTGTTGACATAGAAACGGGCACGAGCGAATGAAAACAACCAGTTACGTAAATGTTTGGAAACTTCGGTCGCGTGCTCCGATGTGATTGTCAATCTGGAATAAAAAAGATATCGACTTGGCCGGTCATGATGGAAGTGTTGTATTCGGGATAATCATAGGGTCCTTGATCGACCTCTCCGATGAGCGGAAAGTGAATCGTGATGTCTCCCGAGCGGTTTTCGAACAAGGTATCCGGAGTCTGCATCAATGCAACTTCATAGGCGGCATGCATGGTAATGGCATAACGTCGGCCTGCCTGGATCTTGATTGAAACCGGTAAGTCGATGAAATGCCATTGATAATCCGGATTATCCGATGCCTCCAGGGTGGCTCTGGTGATGCGATCGGCTTTGCGCTCACCATCGACGTTTCTCACGTTTTCCCAAAGGACAATCTCGGTTGTTCCGATGAAGTTTCCGCCCACTTGGGTAATCCGACCGTCACGCGCTGCGGTGAACTCGTAACCAGTGTTGGCGGAGCTGAAACGGTGTCCGCCTTCATGATGGGGATATTGAGCCGATATCGTTTGCCAGGGTTTTTGCCCTGATGATGGTGGAGGCGATGGTGTGGGAGCCAGAACGGTAACGTTGGTCGTAGCCTGGCTCTGGCCTCCCCGGTCGTCTGAAACCCTGAGTTGGATCGTATACGATGTGTCTTGTTCGACCGGTGACGGGCTGAAAGTCGCAGTGTCTTGGTTGGTCGCCAAGCTGCAGCCCGATGAGAGGCAATCCGGGTTGAGTGTGAAAGAGTAAAGCAAGTCATCATTGTCGGGATCATGGGCGGATGCAGTGATGAGCGTGGTTTGATCGATGTCGATGGTGCTCGGTTCGGCGTGCAACCCGGTAATTACCGGAGGTCGGTTGGTGCCGGCCGAAGTTGCAAATCGAACGTCCACCTGGCCCGTCATGATAGATGTATTGTACTCGGGATAATCCGTAGCGGTTTGGTTGATTTCACCTATCAAGGGATAGTGTATGGTGATGTCCCCGGATTGTAGCTCAAAGTCGACTCCCGAAGTCTGCATTAGAGCCACATCCATCTTAGCGAGCATGGTGACTGCGTAACGCGTAGCAGAATTGACGAATACAGGCTCTATCAGCGATTCGCAACGCCAAGTGTAATCTGAGTTGTCCGAAGCCTCCAAGACGATTTTGGTGATGAGATCGGCTCGACGCACCCCGTTTTCGATTCGGGCGTTTTCCCAAAGCGCTACCTCGGAAGATCCAAGGAAATTGCCGCATACATCGGTTATCGCGCCGTCTTTTTGAGGTGTAAACTCGTATCCCGTGTTGGCACTGCTCAAGATATGTCCTTCGGATTGGTTTGGATACAAGCTGGAGGCGGATTTCCAAGGATATTGCCCTTCGGAAGGAGGCGAGATCTCCGCAGGCAACACGCTGAGGCTGACGGAACGATTGGTCGAATTACCGCGGTTGTCACTGACTTCCAATGTAGTTATGAATTGTGTTTGGGTCGCCACTTTTGGGGGCACGAAGCTCACGATGGGTCCGTTCCCGTTGATGGTAACTCCCGCAGCAGGCACCCAAGTATACGACAAAGGATCTCCCTCGGGATCGGAGGCCGATGCGGTGAGCGTTGCGGTTTGATTGTCTCGAATCGTTTCGGGCGTTGCCGTCAGGCTTGTAATGGAAGGAGAGTGGTTGTAGTTGTTGACGGACAAAGAATAGTCGCTTTCGTAGGTTACGCCCGCGTCGATACGGAAAGCTTTGATGGAAAACTCGTAATATGCACCATTGGTCAAGTCGGAAAACGTGTAGCGAATCCGTTGGGGTTTGTCTGTAGGGATCACAAATCGGCCGGAATTCAGCATTACATGCTCTTCTTGGTAAGCGCCCGGGCTCTGGTAAGGCTTGTGGCACACCACGTATCCGGTGATTTGCTCGTTGGTCGGGTTCTGGGTCCATTCGAGGGTTACGTCGTAGGCCCGAGTCGAAATAGCTAGAAACAAAATCGATAGAGCACAAAGCAGCGCAAGAAAAAATTTGTTCGGCATGATCGTTTTCCTCATCTGTTGATTTCATTTTCGGTTTTTACAAAGAACCTGATATGAGACAGTGAATGCTGAGTTGGATTGACGTGTAAAACCGGTATTATTTTTCGTAATTTAGAAAAAGCTCTCCCCAAGGAGATTGAGAAAGCCATTGGTTGACCACTTTTTTTCCTTTGGTTTTGTACCATATTTTATCATGATACAGCTCGGATCCAAAGATAAAAACATTGACCAAAGGGGTGTGGAAAAACAACTTCTGTAGATGTTTCAAAGGAGTGTCATGCCAAAGCAAGCGACCCACGCCCGTGGCCAGGTTTACTCCGACTTCGAAATGCCAATTTTCTTCCGCGGCGCCGGTGTCTCCGACGATCTCGATATTTGCAGGATCCCCCACTCCCAAATTATGCTCGTTTGCCAGGTAAATACAAGGGATTTTTTCCCAATCGAATCCCATCATTTTGGCTGCCACCGTATCGATGGCCACCTGGTCTGAAGAAGCCAAAATCACGTTTTTATCATGCGGAACCAAAGTGCGGGGACCGGGTCCCGAGCCCGCAGTGGTACCGTCCATGGTGGCGAACATACCGGTATGGATTTCTCTGCCGATGGCCAACAGGTCGACCAGAGTTTCGTGGATCCATGTATGGGTATAATGCCTGTGATAATTCAGCAAACCTCCGAAAGCGTTTTTCATCGCACCGGTGTAGGTGGTATATGAGTGGGTTTTTACCGTAGGCAGATGAACGATGTTTTTACCGGGGAAGAAGTCGGGGATTCGAATCCCATCGGGGAAAATCTTATGCAGCGCAAGGGTTTTAAATTTGGGCCGGTACGCAATCCATTGCATGTCCTCATCGCGGAAATTAAACCGCACCGGTATATCAAACCGCCTGTAAATGGGTTTGAATTTGAGATCTTCTTCGCCTTTTTCCGGAATCGTCACGACCGTATGGTTGTGAACCGCCACCAATTGCTCGTGCCCGCAGGCTCGTAAGCTTTTGATGGTTCCTTCCAGCTGCCAGGGGGTGGTGTTGACACCCGGATAGAGGTTATGCCAGGTAATGTTGTCCTTGAGGATCGTAGGCGTGGTTTTATCCAAAGCCTCCTGGATGCCGGCCAGCTCACATAACCTCTCATAATCTTGTACGACCGTTTCGGGCTTGGTCCTGAGAACGGCTACTTTTGCTTTACTCATGACGTCACTTTGTCTTTCTCGATCGGCAGCCTCGAACCGTGCATGCGCTCGAAGCCGCATCCCCCGAACGGAATATACAGTATTCGAAAACTGGATTCAATCACTTTGTGCCTTTTGGAGATTGGGAGGATCTCGGCTCGGGCCGAGTGCCTATATGAAATCTACGTCTGCCGCAATGATCGGTATGCAACGGTTTTCATGATCTTGCACCAGCAGGCGACCCTGATGGTCCAAGCCGCAAGCGGTGGCCAAAAACGGATCGTGTCCAGGTATGTTGACCCTGACTTGTTTGCCCAAGCTTATGCAATGCGAGGTAAAGGCTTCGAGCAACCCGCTGCCGCCAAGGGCAAGTCGCTGCCTGTGGTTGTCAAGCTGCTCGACAACGGATGCAAGCACCACATTACGGTCCATGATGCGGCCGGATTCGATACGCAGAGAGCTTGCACGCGTTCGGGGGGCTGGGGGAAGTTGGCAGATGTCTGCGTTGACATTGATACCGATACCCACGATGCAGAACGGATCGGGCTGGGTTTCGATCTCAATGAGTATTCCCGCGATTTTGGCTCCGTGTACCAAAATATCGTTGGGCCATTTGATGACCGGCTTGCATGCGGCGGGCAATTGGGTTTGTATGGCCTCCCGTACCGCGACGACGCCCAGGATGGGAGCCAGGCGCAGAAACTGCAGTGAGGAGCGAATGATGTATGAAATATAGAGGTTGAGACCCGGAGGCGAATGCCAGCTCCTGTCCGATCTTCCCCTGCCTGCGGTTTGACAATCCGCAACCACGACGGCGCCGTCTCGAGCGCCGTCTCGAGCCCATCTTTTGGCGGCATCGTTTGTGGAAGTGGTTTTGGAAAGAATGCGCAGATGTTTTCTTTCGGGCAAAAACAATGCGGTCGAAATCATTTCGTGACCATCTCGAGGGACACGTCCACGGCCTGAGCGCTATGGGTGATTGCCCCGGTCGAAATAAAATCCACGCCGGTTTCCGCAATGGCCCGTAGGGTGCCGAGATTGATTCCTCCAGATGCTTCGGTCAGCGCCGCGTGGTTGACCAGCTTGACCGCCTGGGTCATGGCTTCTACCGACATATTGTCAAACATGATGATGTCCGCGCCGGCATCGAGGGCCTGATGTACTTGCTTGAGGTTGGTGGTCTCCACTTCGATCTTGATGGTTGGAGGGATCTTTTTTCTGACTTGCTTGACGGCCTTGGTGATCGATCCCGTGGCAGCGATGTGGTTGTCTTTGATCATGACGCCATCGAACAGTCCCATCCTGTGGTTGCTGCCGCCGCCGTGGCGTACCGCTGCTTTTTCCAGCATGCGGTAGCCGGGAGCGGTCTTGCGGGTATCGAGCAAAACACAATGCGTGTTTTTGAGGATTCCAACATACTTGTGGGTCAAAGTAGCGATTCCGGATAAATGCTGTAAAAAATTTACCGCAATGCGTTCACCTGACAGGATGCAGCGAACCGGAGCTTCAAGTGTAGCCAAAATCTCGCCGTTTCGGATTGTTTGGCCGTTTTTTTTGGAGGTGGTAAATCGGTATTTCGA
>JBFFBT010000103.1:0-17533 GCA_041560255.1 Myxococcota bacterium
ACACCGACTCCGACACCGACTCCGACTCCGACTCCGACTCCGACTCCGACTCCGACTCCGACTCCGACTCCGACTCCGACTCCGACTCCGACTCCGACTCCGACTCCGACTCCGACTCCGACTCCGACACCGACTCCCCAAGATCCTTTTTGTTATACCGAGACATTGTATCCCACTGCAGACGTCAGCGATGTGAAAAAAGCCTATACAGAAAGCAAGTGGTTGGAATCTCTTTTGCAAGTGCTCAAACGCCGGTATCCGACAGGGTATGGATTGATGTACGAAATGCGAAACAACCAATACTTGGAGCAATTCGCCAAACAATCCACGTATGTCAAATTGGTCAGCAATTTTTATATCTCGGTTCACGAGATGACCCATATGTGGGACTTGTCCCAAGACGGTAGCAGCACGAAAATTACCAATTGGATTCGAAGCGACTGGAAGCCCAAGCTCGATTTGAAAGACGGCGGATTTCCCCGCTCCGAGATCCGCAGCATGGTCGAAGGCGATATAAGCAGCTCGATGGACGGTCTCTATCTCGAAGGTCAGCAAGGCACCTACAAATTTCAGGGTATTTTAACCGAGCTCAATGCCTACATCAACGGTCTTTCATCCACGGGCATGTTTGGCGAGGACGCAACCGATTTTGTCTCTGCCTTTTCCAAAGACAATGCCATTACTTCTACGTACTATCTTCAGTTGTATCTACGAAAAGCCAGAACATCTCATCCGAATTATTACAACCAGATCAAATCCGCTCCTCTGATCAGGGATGTCGTTTTGGTGCAATGGCTTAGATTGCACTATTTTTTAAAGCTCACTGAAAAATTTCCCCACCTAGGATACAACCTGAAGGCTCATTTGGAAAGATTGCATAAACCCGAAAACATTTCAGAAATCGAACAATTTACCGGTCATGAGCTCCAACTCGAAAACCCCGAATGTGTGGCTGTGGGTGACGACTACATCCCACCGTATCTCTGGTAGTCTGCCTCGCAAACGTATCTTCTTGCCTTGAAGCTATCGAAAGAATCAACTGCGTACAAAGTCCAAGATGGTTTTCACAAAAAGATCCTTTTCCTCGATGGGAGAAAAGTGCCCGGATGATTCGAACTCGATGTAGGTAGAGCCGGGTATTTCCTCGTGTACTTTTTTCACTTGATCTACCGAGATCATGTCGTGTTGACCGGATATGACCAGGAAAGGGCACCTGATTTTGGCAAGATCCGCCCGGGCGTCAAAGTGACGATCGGTAGAGAAGCTATACTGCAGGTGGTTGATGCTAAAGCTTGTCTTTTCATAAAGAGCCGCCAGCTTCCGGCTGGCCGCTTTTTTGTCGGCCATTAGGTTGGGAAACCATGTATTGATGATAAATGTCTTGAGCTCCAAGTTTTTTTGCTCTTCAGACGCCTGGCTTTGGCTGATTCGGCTGAAAAATTGCATAAATGCCTGCATGAGCTCGGGGTATTTCTGTTGGAGCTTTTGTTGCTCGCTGGGATCGTTGTAGGCCGTGCCATGCAGAAATATGCCCTTTGAAATACTTTTGGGATACTCGGCGGCATATTTTAATAGATTCATTGCCCCGTTGGACCATCCCGCCACGATGACTTTATCGAGGTTGAGATTCCGCCTCAGTGCTTCGAGATCTTTACGAACCGTTTGCATGGACATATCTTCAGGGTTTTGTATGGGGGAGGATTCTCCCATGCCGCGAGGATCGAAATATATCATTGTCATATGGGCTTCCAATGGTTTGAGAAGCGCCCGCACACCCTGGTGGCTGAGACCCCATGAGTTGGTCAAAACCATGCATACCGGTCCTTGACCATGGATTGCATAATGTACAGCGACCCCTTCGATCCGGGTCGAAAAACTTCCATTGGGTAATCCTTTCAATGTGCCGGTGCATGCAACGAATGATCCGGCGATCAAAATGATGCATATCCAGGCAATAATTATTTTTTTCATTGTTTGTTCTCCTTATGGGTGTTAAAGTAACGTATTCCAGAATCTTGTACGTTGCAACGCGTTTCACGATACGCAATGGCAAGCTTGCTTTATATAATACAGCATATTGATCAGCATAACTTTATCATAGAGTTTTATTCGTTTTTCACAGACGAACGGAATGATAGCGGATTATGGCGAGCAACTGTATCAAAAAACTGGTTTTTTGGGCATTTTTGAGTTGAAATTGGTCATGATGGGCCCTGGGGTTGAAGCTGTTGGGAGGATTGCATGACACAAGAGCGGAAACTTGGTACGGGGGAGGTCAATGTTTCGAATAAAACCGGATCACGAGAAGTTAAGCTGTCGTATTCGGTGAAGCCGAGTAAGTGGTTGTGGTTTCTGCAAATAAGCCCTTTGATATTGGTGTTGGTTGGAGCAGGGACGTTCCTGGGGTGGTGGCTGGGCCGCAGTGAACTGAAAAAGACCCGTGAATCCGTTGCAGATGTGAGCAATCAAATCATGAAAATATTAGGTAATGTGCACCAAGGTGCACCTCGTTCCAATGGGGTTGAGGGGCTTATACTTATATACAATACATTGAAAAACGAAATCATGATGGGAGGCAATGAGTTGCTGAGCCAATGCCGGGCCGAGGGACAATCCAATATCCAGGCGATATTCGAGATTGCCAAACAACATTGTTATCCAAAATCAAACGAGGTATCCAGCGAGATCATCCCCCGTAACGTATCCCGCACGTATTTTATTTTGGACGGCAAAACCAGGAGCTTGGCCGAGGTAAAGTGGTCCGCTGAAAAATCGTTTTATGAAGTATCCCTTATACGGACCAGTGAAAAGGGATCTTTTGCCGGAGTGTGTTTCGAGTTTGCCCAACCGATCGATCTTACCAACAACAAGTTTGTCCAAATCGAGCTTTGGACCAACGCGGTTGGTAAGTACGAGTTTGTTTTTGAAAAAAAGTTTTTTTCAGAGGGGCAGTCCAAGGTAGGGTTGCAAGTCGATAAGATTCGACAATGGACCGAAGTGAAAATCTCAACAGCCAAGGTAGATAGGAAGGTTTTGCATGAAATGTCGAGGTTTTGTATCAGTATATCCGAGTCCATTTCTCAGAGTCCGACCGACGCCACCATGGAGATACGCCGCATCGGAGTCATGTAGCGCATGAGTATCCGTTCAAGGGGCTTTTCTGCAGTTCATATACAATGAAACCGTATGCAATCAACAAACCATACCCCCATATCTGCTAACCACTTGTTTCTACTCAAAGGATAACCCATTACCCTAGTTCTCGTCTCAAAACTTTATTTTTGAGATTTGAAATTGGCTTCGACAGGCGAGGACTGTGTGAGTTGAACTTACAAGTCACTGTTTTATAGTGACTTGTAAGTTGCGAGTTTCGCAGCCCGAGAAGTCATTTCAAATCCAAAAATAAATTCAAGAGTTTTGATACGGAAACTACCTAAAAGGCTTCGTGTACCATCAATACTGTTTCTCCGACTCGGGTTGTAATTTTTACTGGATACTCCGAAACCGCGCGTGGTAATAGGGTGGTGCAAAATTCGACTTTTGACGTAAAGCCGGAAAGGAGCGAGCGATGAAAACGAACAGTGGGTGGTTTCTTCTTTGTGCCTTGGGGGTAGGTTTGGTTCCGCGTGCCCACGGGCAGGATGTGGCGGACATCTATCTGGTGGATATCAACCTTGAAGATCCGATTTCAATTGAAAACCCGCAAAGTATAACCGGTGACAGATTGGGTTATGACAACCAGCCATCGTTTGATGCCGAAGCGAATGCCATCTTGTACTCTTCGGATCAAGGCGGAGGTGAGAAAAAGCAGAATGACATCTACAAACATATGATAAAAACAGGTGAAAATATCAGGGTGACATCCACGCCGGATATGTATGAGTTTTCTCCCATGATCGCTCCGGGAGGAGGGTTTATGTCCTCGATTCGGGCTGAAGATCATGGATTTTCAGTGATACGGTTGTGGAAGTACGACTTGAACGGTGAAAATCCCCAAGTGCTTTTCGAGACAGTCAAGCTTGTCGGCTATTATGGATGGTATGATAACAAGACTGTTTTGATGTTTGTCATGCAGGAAGAGGTCGACCAACCCATGAAGATCGAGATGTGGTGGGGTGATACCGAGACCGGAACAACAAAGAAAATCATTGATAATCCAGGAAGATGCTTTAAAAAAATTCCAGGCGAGCAGGCGATGAGCTTTGTGCACAAAGGATCAGAATCCGAATGGCACATCAAGAAGTTGGATATGAATGATCTTGCAAAAACCACCACCATTGTCAAGACCTTGGAAGGCAGCGAAGATTTTGTCTGGACCGATGAGGGAGTGATATTGGCGGCTCAAGCGAACTCTATCTATAAATATAAACCGCTCGAAGATACCACTTGGAAGAAAATATGGGAATTCAGCCAATTGGGTGGGTCGCAGGAAATCCAACGTTTGGCTCTCAGCCCGGATGGCCGTCGCATGGCCTTTGTTGTCGGTCACGGATGTGTCATAGGCGCAAAGAGCTACAAGCCCGGACAAACCAATCCTGAAAATCCATGTCAATCTTGTGATCCGGCACGTTCAAATGTGGATTGGAGCATTGGGTTGGATGGTACACCTTGCGATGATGGTTTGTTTTGCAATGGTGAGGACAAATGTCAGACTGGCGCATGTGTGCATGCCGGAAACCCATGCAAGGATAAAAAGTGCAACGAAGAAAAAGACCAGTGTGAGGACGATTCGGGCAATGGATGCAACGTGTCCGGCGGCAGCGGTGCAATCTCGGATTTCTATGTATTGCTGATTCTGGGTTTGTTGTGTGTTCGGCGCTGCCGGACGCAGAGAACGTAGTTTTTCACAAATGCGATTTTTTTTACATTTTTGGAATGAAACTGGGAGACTGATTGGTTATACGAGTAGCCATCAGCTTGCAGCCTGCGTTGTTCTCCAAGTAGAACGGCTCGCCAAGCTAGTCATTTCTCTTTGTTTATCTCATCCCCCCTTTCCTATAATACACTGAAGGCTGGTGGCTTGTTTTTTCCATCCTGATTGTATATGGTTTGGGCGCGGGAAGTAGATGATTTTGTGAGAAAAGGCCCTGAAAAACCATGCGATTCTTCGAATTTCTGGCAATAGCCGTCGGGTTGGCTATGGACGCTTTTGCAGTCAGTTTAGCTGCGGGTAGCTCAGAGTTGGGTTGTGATCGCCGGGCTACTTTCCGACTTTCATTTCATTTTGGGTTGTTTCAGTTTTTGATGCCTTTGATTGGTTGGTTGGCGGGTATGTCTGTCGCCGCATCAATTCAGACGGTTGATCACTGGATCGCATTTGGGTTGTTGGTTTTCATCGGAGTGAAGATGATCCGATCCGCCGCCAAGCCGAAACATGAAAAAGAGATCGTCGATCCATCGAGAGGCATGACGCTCATTGCTTTGAGCGTTGCGACCAGTGTCGATGCTCTGGCGGTGGGTTTGAGCTTGGCGATGATTCAGGTCAACATTTGGTATCCAAGTGCCGTTATCGGATTGGTGACGGCAGGCATCTCCTTGTTGGGTGTAAAGTTGGGTGATCGACTGGGTTCAATGTTTGGTAAACGTATGGAAATGTTGGGCGGTGTCATTTTGATCATGATAGGGTTGAAGATACTCTTCAGTCATTTGTCTGCTTGACGCTTGTAGTTCCGATCGGATATGTTCGCAGGCGAGGTTCTTTACTCGTCTTTGACGCATACTTTCGTGTGGCTGTCGAGACGGGGAATAATTTATATTAAAAACAATTGGTTGGAGCTTGCATAGTATCATAATATGTAGTTTTAATAAGGGAACTCTATTGGGAGATAGCGTATATGTTGGGTAAAATTGCACATCAGTTGAAAGATCATGCTCCTTTTACTGCAGTAGGTGCGCTTTCCGGCATTTTGCTCATGGTGGCCGTAGTTGTTTTCGACCTGCCGAAAAATGTTTCAGAGATCCTGTTCCATATCCTGCATCCGATGCATGTGGCCTTCAGCGCTTTGGTCACCACTGCAATGTATAGATTGCATGGTAAAGGTGGAATATGGCTCACGGTGGTCATAGGATATTTGGGCTCAATCGGTGTGGCGACCTTAAGTGATGCGGTAATACCTTATTTGGGCGCAGTCCTACTCGATGTGGATATGCATTTTCATGTACCTTTTCTTGAAATGGAGCCCATGCCGGTTTTTGCTATTCCATCGGCGGTGTTGATCAATTCGTTGGCGGTCCTGGGTATGTTGATAGCTTTTATTTGGCCGGTGACCAAACTGCCCCACTTTGGACATGTGTTGACTAGCACCTGGGCTTCAATGTTTGCATTCACTGCTTTTGGTACGGCCGACTGGCTGCCTTTGTTGCCGGCTGTTTTTGCATTTTTGTTCTTGGCCGTTTGGTTGCCTTGTTGTGTCAGTGATATTGTTTTTCCTTTGCTTTGGATTCGATCGGGATCTGCTAAGTCCGGGCATCGGCATGATTGACTCTTTTTTGTCATCCATACAAATCTAAAGGTTCTTGTCTGTCGAAGGGTTTGCGTAAAGTCTTTGACATATCTGGACTGGTTGAAATAAGTTAGATCAGGCTAACTTTTGATGAGGCTCTCGAGGTCGTGAAACTGAGTTCCAGTATGGAAGATTATCTGGAGGCGGTTGGTGAGTTGTGCAACCAGAAGGGAGCGGCCCGGGTAAAGGATATTGCCTCCAAGCTGAATGTAACGACTCCGAGCGTTGTGAGTGCCATTAAAAATCTAAAAAGGAAACAGCTGGTTGAGCAAGAAAGATATGGATTTGTGAGACTGACGCGACAGGGTGAAAAAACGGCCCGTTCCATCATCCGCCGCCATCAAGTGCTCTACCATTTCCTCATTAATGTGCTTGGATTGGATTATGAGACGGCTTCGAAAGACGCATGTAGGATCGAACATGCGGTAAGCAAGCAGACCTTGGAACGCTTGCTGGCGGCGGCTGATTATATCGAACAGGAGTCCCGGCAGGGTTTGAATTGGTCGTACGAGTTTCAAAAATATTATGCCGACAGAGAAGATAGCGAGCGAACATGATCACAACATTGGAGAAGCTCAGAAGAGGTCAACGGGCGATTGTGAAAGAAATCAACGGAGGTCAGGCCATGCGCCGGCGGTTATGGGCGATGGGATTGCATGCCGGGGACGTGATTGACGTGGTTCGGGCCGGAGTTTTTGCAGGTCCCGTTTTGTTGCAGGTAAACGGTATGGAGTTGGCGATCGGACACAGTCAGGCCTGTAGGATTGAAGTCGAGGTTGCAGATTCGAGATGAAAATTGCATTGGTGGGTCAGCCCAATTCAGGGAAAAGCACTATATTCAATAGGGTTGCCGGATACAGGACTGCTGTGTCCAACTATCCAGGCACCACAATCGAGTTTGAAAAAAGCCAAGTGCGATTTCAAGGCGGAAAATTCGAGCTATTGGAGTTGCCCGGCATGTATTCACTGTCCAGCTCGGATGCGGAGGAGAGAAGGGCGAGAGATTTTTTGTTGCAATATCGACCGGATGTGATTGTGGATGTTGTGGATGCCAGCTTGCTCGGCAGGAGCCTTGAGTTGACTCTTGAGTTGTTGGAGTTGGGCATTCCGCTGGTGGTGTGTCTCAACATGCTCGATGAGGCCGAACGTAAAGGTATCGAGATCGACATCGAGCATCTACAAAAGGATCTCGATGTACCGGTTGTCGGGGCGATTGCCAGTCGGGGTGTGGGTATATCCAGGTTGTTTCAATCGGCATTGCAAACCGCCGGAACACCACGATCGGGCAAGATTATTTCTATGAGCCGGGATATTGAGAGCTCGGTGGAAAGGTTGATCGAGCATGTTTCTGATGATCTTTCGTCGAGCCTGGGGCTTTCTCCCCGTTTGATGGGATTGAAACTTTTAGAACAAGATGAAAGTATTGAAGAAAAAATATCTAGGCATGCGCCTCGATTGGTGTCGCTGGCAAATCGGCTGAGGCGGGAATTGTCCGAAAAGCACGGCAGATCATCGGATATCGTGATTTCATCCGAAAGGCATGCGCAATCCGTAAATCTTTTTGAGCATGTGGCCAGAGTCAAGACACCCAACAAGGCTGCTTTGAGAGACAGGGTGGATAATCTCATCATGCATCCTTTTTGGGGATACATATTTTTGTCTTTGATAATGTTGAGTTTTTTCTACCTGGTGTTTGGTTTGGGTAAATGGGTTGAGCAACCCGTACTGACTCTTTTCGAAAGTTTTTCAGAAAAGCTCGATGCGGTGTTTGATCACACCTCGTTGGTCTTTGTTATCTTACACGGATTGCTTCAAGGATTTACCGGAGGTATCGGTATCGTGCTTCCGTATCTAATTCCATTTTTGATCGGGCTCGCCATCATCGAGGACGTGGGTTATATACCCAGAACAGCGTTCCTTATGGACTCGCTCATGCATCGCATCGGATTGCACGGAAAGGCCATTATTCCGTTTGTCTTGGGATATGGATGTACTGTACCGGCCGTGATGGGTAGCAGAATCTTGGAAGAGAACCGGGATCGATACACCACCGCCTTGTTGGTCAATTTTATCCCTTGCGCGGCCAGAACCACCATTGTGTTTGCGTTGGTGGGCTTTTATTTGGGCGCTGTCTATGCATTGTTGTTTTATCTGCTCAATATCCTGGTGGTCGCCATATCGGGAAGATTGATGTTGAAATTTCGGTCCGATGTGTCTCCAGGTCTGATTTTGGATATCCCGAGTTATCGTGTCCCGAGCATGTTGGCGATCGTGAAAAAGGTGTGGTTTCGTCTTCGAGAGTTTATTGTTTTAGCTTGGCCCATTTTAATTGTTGGGAGCTTGATACTCAGCTTGTTGGATTATTTTCATCTGTCTGAACCGATTAATGCCGTTTTATCACCTCTGACACAGGGTTTGTTGGGACTGCCTAGAGAGGTGGGTATTACATTGGTTTTCGGCGTGTTGAGAAAAGAACTCACCATCATCATGCTGGTTCAGGCCTTGGGCACCAGCGATTTCTCAACGGTCATGACAACTGGACAATTGGTTGTTTTTACTACATTTACTTTTTTCTATATTCCTTGTCTGGCCACTCTGGCTATGTTGCGTTCGGTCATTAAAACCCGCGGTATGCTCGTCGCTCTTTTCTTGACCACCGGCACTGCGATCCTTTTGGCGGTGTTGGTGAAATGGGTGTTTTTCGTAGTTACTTGGTCTATCTAGAAAAATGGGAAATGTCCGCCGAACAGGCTGCTTGCCAAACCGGGTTGCTTATGGTAACTCCAGTAGGGCGGTTTGGCTTGCGGGTCGTATTGATAGGGTTTTTTTTGTTTTGTATGACGTGAGCATTGATACCGAGGAGGTGGGTAACATGTGCAAGGGCAGGTTCGTGATTGTCGTGTTGGCGGTAGCTTGCTTGATGGTTGCAGTTGAATGCAAAAACAATGGGGGCACGAAAGACTCCTCAAATGGTTCTGCTCGTCTCCAGGCCGGGGGCGACGCTGGGATTGTCGCCCGGGTCGGGGATGAAGTCATTACGCTGGATGATTTTGAAAAACAGCTCGAAATGCAGAATCCATTGGTAAGGGCCAGATATAAATCGCTCGATCAGAAAAAAAAGTTTCTCGAGAGCCTGGTGGAGCGTGAAGCTATGGTGCAGGAGGCGAAGCGCCTCGGATTGGATCAGGATCCGGAAGTACTGCATGGATTGAACCGCCTTTTGGCCAGGCAGTACGTCAACAAAGAGTTCAATGAAAAGCGCATCAAGCAGATTGATATAAGTGATGAGCAGATCGAACAATATTATCAAGAGAATGAATCACGTTATCACGTGCCTGAAAAAGTAAGGGTGCACTTGATTCGATACCAAGATAAAAAGAAAGCTGAAAACGCGCTTTTGACTTTGCGGCCCAATCAAAAGGACCTGCAGGTTTTCATGCGGCTTGCGCGGGAAACTTCCGAAGACGCCGCCACGAAACGTATAGGTGGTGATACCCATTACAAAACCCATGCGCAGCTTGCGGAAACCTATGGACAAGCTTTTGCCGATGCGGCCTTTTCCATGCAGGAGCCCAACACATTGGGCAAATTGGTTGAAGGTAAAGACGGCTACTATTTGTTCAGATTGGCTGGTCGGCAATCGGCCATCGATTTCCCGCTGGAGAAAGTCAAGGGACAGATTCGCACAACCCTGTTTGCCCGGGCCAGGGCGGATGCCTACAAATCATTTATCGAAGAAGTGAAGGAACGTGTAGGTATCAAGGTGTTCGAGGAAGCAGTCGCCAAGGCAAAAGTAAACGACGATGCAGAGACGCCCTTTGATATTCCTCGAAAAGAAGCGCTGCCCAAATCCAAAACGGAGTCTCCATCGACGGATGATTCAGCGAAATCACAGCCCGCAGAAGAAGACCATGGTGTCAAAGAGGTGAAAGAAGAAGCAACCGAAAAATGAGCCGAGCTAGAATATGATTGGTTGGGTGGAAATCTTGTGCAACACAAACGGTATGCCTGGAAAGTCCGATTTGCTTCCCGAGGAGTGTATTGGAAGACCATGGAAGGGTGCCGGATATGGTAGAGTAATAAAATGCGCATGCCTCTTGGTAGGGATGCTTACGGTATTGGTGATCTGTGGTTGTGATGAGTCCGCAACGACCTATGCCAGAAAGATCAAGGTAGTTGCCTTGGTCAACGGCGAGCCGATTACCTTGACGGATTTACAAAGAGCCTTGGATGGCATGAAACAGGCCGAAAGGAGGGTTCTTTCGACCGGAGAGAGGGCCCGGGGGATTAAGCGGGAGCTGTTGGAAAAAATGATCGATGCCAAATTGTTGCTCGAAGAGGCCAAGAGAAAGCGTATCGTATTGGCTCCCAGGGCCGTGGATGCCACCATCGAAATGATTGAACGTGATTATACGGTTGGCGGCCTTACCGAAGAGTTGCTCAGACAGGGAAAAACCATGGATTCTTTCCGCACTGAGACACGTGATTCGCTGTTGATACAAAAACTTTTGAAGCGGGAAGTAGTTGATCGCATGGCGGGGTCACGGGAGGAAATCGAGAAGTATTTTAAGGAAAACCAGGAACGTTACGTCCTTCCCGAGCAGGTTCGCGTAAGGCAAATTGTTACAAAAACTGAAGAAGAAGCCACCGAGTTGAGGAAGCAGATTTTACGGGGTACCGACTTCGAGGTATTGGCGTCCAAACATTCCTTGGGACCGGAAGCGACCCAAGGAGGTGATTTGGGCTTTTTTTCACGGGGACGCATGCCGCCTTCTATCGAGGCTGCGTGTTTCAAGTTGAAAACAACCCAGGTAAGCCAGGTAGTCGCTTCACCCTATGGGTATCATTTGTTTAAGCTGATCGAGCGGAGACCCGAGAGAAAGCTTTCCATCGAGAAAGCTTGGGATAAGGTCGAGCGGGATTTGATTGCCAAAAAGACCCAGGAAGCTCAGGAAGAGTACATTCGGGGATTACGCGGCAGAGCCAGTATCAAAAGAGATCTGCAGATGCTCGAATCGGTGCAATGAGTTGCCAATAAAGCATTGAAAGGAAGAGCAAGGCCATGCCAAGAAAAGCTGTTTGCATTTGGTCGGCGATATCGACATGTGTACTGTTTGGTTTGTTGGAAAGCGCTCTTGCAGAGACGACGATCATCGATAGTGTAGTGGCTGTAGTAAATGATCAGGTGATCTTGCTCAGTGAAATCAATGAGCGCGCCAAGACCGCCCTCGACCAGTTACCCCAGACATTGTCCGAGCAGGAGACGAAAGAAAAAGAAAAGGAAGTGCGCAAGCAGATTTTGGAGTTGTTGATCAATGAGGCTTTGGTTGATCAAAAAGTCATTGAGCACAAGATTGAAATTACGGATGCCGACTTGCAGCGTAAAGTGGACGAGCTGATTAAACTCAACAAGATGACCAAACAGCAATTTGTCGAAGCATTGCAGGTCGAGGGTAAAACTCTGGAAGAACTCTACGATCAAATGCGCAGCCAAATGAAAAAAGAGAAGCTCATGAGCACGCAAATGCAGATGAATCCGGAGTTGAAGAGTAAGATGCAGGTTTCTGACGGCGACATACAAAGTTATTACAACCAGTACTACAGCAAGGCCGAAAAAGTAAGGGCCAGCCATATTTTGTTCATTGTTGCCAACAATGCATCGGCTGAAAATCAAAAAGCCATTCAGGATCGTGCCCAGGCAGTGCTCGAGAAAATTCGAGCCGGAGCCTCGTTTGAGGAAATGGCCAAGCAGTTCTCGGACGATCCCAGCGGTTCAACCGGGGGAGATTTGGGATGGTTCGGCAGGGGCGATATGGTGGCGAGTTTCGAGAAAGCCGCCTACGGTTTGAAGAAAGATCAAGTCAGCAGCTTGGTACGGACCAGGTTCGGCTTTCATATCATCAAGCTCACCGATAGAGTTAAGGAAGATCCCCCTGCGCTCGAGTCGGTTCGCGGGGAAATTTACCAGCGCCTCTTCGGCCGGCAATACCACAAAGCAGTACAAGCCTGGTTGGATCAGCTACGCAAAGAAGCGTATATCGAAATCAAGCTGTGAAACGCATCGGGATAACCATGGGCGATCCCGGAGGCGTAGGTCCGGAGATCTTATTACGGATTCTTGACGACGAGCAGATTCGTGCAGCCGTGGATCCGATCGTTTTTGGAGATCCGGAGCTGTTTGGCGCACTGGGTGACCGGCTCGGTATGAAGCCGGATTTTCATATCGAGCCTGCAGGGATCATCTCAGCTGCCGATCGGGTCGTGGGGCGATTCGATCTCAACAATGCCAAATCTTCGGTCGCATGCTTGCGTGCGGCGGCTGATGCCGTCGAGCAGGGACGGGTGGACGCGTTGGTGACGGCGCCGATACATAAATCGGCGTTGCGGGTATGTAGAGAAACCGGTCCGGGTCATACCGAGTGGCTGGCGCATCGTTTCGGGGTCCGGGATTGCGTTATGTTGTTGTCGGGTCCCAAGTTGAAAGTGATATCGGCGACCACCCATCTGGCTCTGAGAAAAGTGCCGAGCGGCATCACTTACAAGGGTTTGCTGCACCTCATAGAGCTTTCAGATCGGGAGCTTCGGCGTTATTTCTATCCCCATGGTCCCAGATTGGTTCTGGCGGCCTTGAATCCGCATGGCGAAGAGAGCGGAGACATCGGTGCCGAAGAGCGCGGTATTTTATATCCGGTGGTAGCGCAACTCCAGGAAAAAGGAGTAAACATCCAGGGACCTTTGAGTGGTGATACCGTTTTTCATTTGGCGGTGGAGGGTCGGTATGACGTCGTGGTGGCTTTGTACCATGACCAGGGTTTGGGTCCCATTAAAACCCTGCATTTTCATGAAGTGGTCAACGTGACCCTGGGGTTGGGGGTTGTACGCACCTCTCCGGGACATGGGGTGGCCTACGATCTAGCCCATCAAGCCCGGGCTGACACCAAAAGCTTCAAACAAGCGATTTTATTAGCCCAAGACATGGTACAATCCGATGCCTGCAAGAACACGGTTGCTCGACAGGGTTCAACTTCATGAGAGTCAAAAGTCCCGATCGGATCCGTATACGGGGGGCCCGGGTTCATAATCTCAAGAACATCAATTTGGATTTTCCCAGAAACAGCCTGGTGGCTGTCTGTGGGTTGAGTGGTTCCGGCAAATCATCCTTGGCGTTCGACACGTTGTATGCGGAGGGACAGCGTAGATATGTTGAGTCCTTGTCCGCCTATGCTCGACAATTTTTGGATCAGATGGCCAAACCTGATGTGGATGTGATCGAGGGACTTTCTCCCGCCATTTCCATCGAGCAGAAATCCATCAGTCACAATCCCCGTTCCACGGTAGGAACCGTGACCGAGATATACGATTATTTGAGGTTATTGTATGCTCGAATCGGCAAGCCCCATTGTCCATCCTGTAGGAAACCCATCACCAGTCAGACCGCCCAGGAAATCGTAGATCAGATTTTACATTTGCCCCAGGGAACCCGGTACTCGGTGCTGGCTCCTATGGTGCGTGATCGCAAGGGCGAACATAAAAAAATGATCGAAGATCTACGTCGCTCGGGATATACCCGGGTGAATCTGGACGGTGAGATTTTCGATTTGGATGAAGACATCAAGATTGATCCCAAAAAAAACCATACCCTGGAAGTGTACATCGATCGTTTGGTCGCCAAACCCGGAATCCGAACGAGATTGGCTGATTCGATCGAAATCGCTTTGAAGTTGGCCGATGGTATCGTCAAGATCGCACCTGTGGGGGGTGAAGACATTGTATTTTCCGAGCGGCACGCCTGCCTGCAGTGCGGACTGTCCTTGCCGGAGATCAGTCCCCGATTTTTCTCTTTCAACAACCCTCAGGGAGCTTGTTCGAAGTGTGACGGGCTCGGTAGCATTCGTTTCGTCGATCCGGAGTTGGTGGTTCCTGATCCCGAAATATCTATCAATGCAGGGGCGATTGTTCCATTAGGTCCAAGAAAGGACAGTTATTATTGGCAAATGCTCGAAGCCGCAGCCTCCCATTATAAGATAGATTTGGATCTTGCATACAAGCAGCTGTCGGTGAAGCTGCGGGAGATTCTTTTGTATGGTTCGGGTAAACAAAAGCTCAAATTCGATCTCGGCCGCAATGGTATGAGCCATAAGTTTCATCGATCCTATGAAGGTGTGATTACCAATCTGGAACGGCGCTACCGCGAGACTCAGTCCGAGGGAATGCGGGAAGAGATAGATCAATTCATGACCATGAAGATTTGTTCGGAGTGTGGTGGAAAGCGACTACGGAAAGAGAGCTTGAGCGTCTTGGTGGATGGTTTATCGATTGCCGATTTCACCGAGCTCAGCATCAAGAGAGCTATGGAGTTTTTATCCGCCATCGATCTCGAGCATCCCATGGGCGCTGTGGCAGAAAGGATCTTGCGGGAAATCCGCTCCAGATTGAAATTTATGGTGGATGTCGGATTGGATTATCTTACTCTCGATCGGGGTTCGTCTTCTTTGTCGGGAGGTGAGGCCCAGCGTATCCGTTTGGCCACACAGATCGGATCGGCTCTGACAGGTGTGTTGTATGTTTTGGATGAACCGACCATAGGTTTGCATCCCCGGGACTGTTCGCGCCTGTTGGACACCTTGAAGGATTTGCGGGATAGAGGCAACAGCGTCGTGGTGGTCGAACATGATCCCATTACCATCATGGAGAGTGACTACGTTGTCGATATGGGTCCTGGAGCCGGCAAGCAAGGTGGCGAGGTGGTTGCCAGGGGAACTCCGAAAGAGATCATGGAAACTCCCGAGTCTTTGACCGGCGCGTATTTGACCGGCAAGCTCCAAATCCCCGTGCCGAAATCCAGACGGAATGCGGGTTGCACCGTTAGGGTGCGTCGAGCCCGGGGCAACAATTTAAAAAATATCGATGTCGATTTTCCCCTCAAAGTTTTCAGCTGTGTTACCGGTGTATCGGGCTCGGGTAAAAGCACACTGGTTATCGATACTCTCTATCGTGGGTTGGCGCAAAAATTGAACCGCGCAAAAGATGTTCCTGCCGCCCATGATGGACTGGATGGAATCGAGCAGATCGATAAAGTGATCCATATCGATCAAGCTCCCATTGGTAGAACACCGCGTTCAAATCCAGCCACATATACCGGATTGTTTACGATGATCCGCGAGCTGTTTGCCAAACTGCCCGAGAGTCAGGTGCGGGGTTACGGTCCAGGTCGCTATTCGTTCAATGTAAAGGGTGGTCGTTGTGAAGCTTGTCAAGGCGGTGGTGAGCTACGTATCGAAATGCACTTTTTGCCCGATATGTATGTAACCTGTGAAGTCTGCAGAGGACAAAGATTTAATTTCGAAACCCTGCAGATCGAATATAAAAATCGAAACATATCCCAGATTTTGGAGCTGACGGTGAAGGAAGCCGCCGAGCTTTTTTCCAGTCTGCCTGCGTTGGGTCACAAGCTCAAAACCCTCGAGGATGTGGGGCTTGGTTATATTCAACTTGGGCAGAATGCAACCACGTTGTCCGGGGGTGAAGCCCAGAGAATCAAGCTTGCCAGAGAGCTTGCCAAGAGAGCCACCGGTCGAACACTCTATATCTTGGATGAGCCGACCACCGGTTTGCACATGGACGACATACGCAATTTGGTAGAGGTACTCAACCGGTTGGTGGATCAGGGAAATACCGTCGTGGTCATCGAACACAACTTGGATGTCATCAAACAAGCCGACTACATCATCGATTTGGGTCCCGAGGGAGGGGATGCGGGCGGAGATGTGGTTGCAGTGGGAAGCCCTGAAGAGCTCGTCAAAAACCGACGATCCGCAACGGGTGGATTTCTCAAGAAAGTGCTTCGAAAAAGGCGGTAAACCGACCCGATGAATCAGTGCAGAAAAGCGCGTCTCGATCAAGCATTTGGGTTCGATCCAATCAAGCAGACGGCTTTCAGGAGGATTTTAGCACATTGATGCTATATGGAGGCTCAATCCGCTTGGCATGCCACACTGAGGGTTACATTACTGAAGCTCTCTTCGGCGTACACATACACATAGTAACTGTTCATCGAGGTTGCACCGCTGCTTGAGCATTTTTTAATGATATCCGGATTGTCGGATTTACAATGATAACCAGACTCACTTGGTGGAAAGTTTTGCTGGGTGTACAAGATGGGGTTACCCGAGCCTCCATATAACTTGGCGGTCACGTTGCAATCGCATTTCGTATGGTATTTTTTCCATTCGCCTTGGTCGGCACTCACCTGCACAGTGTCTCCATCATTCAATTCAGTTACTTCGGGAGGCGGTTTTGGATACATCGTCGGGGCGTAGCACACAGCACGCAGGTTTACATTTTGGTAAGCTTCTTTCGCATAGATACCGATATACGGTCTGGTATAGGTTTGACAACCGTCGGATGCTTCCGGGTGAAGAGATTTGCAATAGTAATTATCCAGAGAGGGGATGGAGTCCTTTTGAAGATAGATGTCAGGATTTCCGGTGCCTCCGGATAACGAGATCTGCAGATAAGGCCCCGAGCAGGTTTTCATTTTATAGTACTTCCATTCGCCCAGCTGGCCTGAAATGGTTATCTGATCGCCGTCCGAAAGCTCCTGCACCTCGGGTCCGGGTGTCGGCTCTGGGGTTGGTTCAGGATTGTCACAGGTTTCTTTCTTATCCGGACAGCAGTCTTTGTATTTGGCACACAAATCGTCACACCAGCAGCCGTAAGGTGACTTTTTACCGCAGTGATTCAGGCAGAATTTTTGATTTGGGTCGGGTTCTGGATTGTCACAGATTTCTTTCTTGTCCGGACAGCAGTCTTTGTATTTGGCGCATAAGTTGTCACACCAGCAACCATCGGGTGATTTTTTACCGCAATGGTTGCCTGAGGTGCTTGCACAAGATCCCGATGAAAAAATCAACATTTGATCTCTTGACGACATAGTACGATCCTGAAAATTCTTTTCCTGCAAATCCGGGTTTTCCTGCACATTGCAGGCTGTCAGCAGTGTAATGATTGTGTATGGAACGAGAGTCTTG
>JBFFBT010000104.1:0-17502 GCA_041560255.1 Myxococcota bacterium
ATATAGAAATCAAGAATGGTTGGTATGTTTATAGCATAAACAACAATCATGGATCACCCGCGTAACTACCCGAGGAGGGAATCATGAAAAACAAATGGAGCATCCTTTTCGTCGACGACGAGGCCAATGTCCTCAACGCATTGCGCCGCTCTCTGCGGAAAGAGCCTTTTGAGATTCACCTCGCCCAAGGACCTGAAGAGGCACTGGAAGTCCTCAAAGATCGCCATATCGACGTAGTCATCTCCGATCATCTGATGCCCAGCATGGATGGTCTGACTTTTCTCAAACTGGTCAAAGAGATGCACCCGCACATCATAAGGATCATCTTGACGGGACATGCAAATCTTCAGATGGCCATTGAAGCCATTAATGAAGGACAAGTGTTTCGTTTCCTCACCAAACCGTGGAATGACATTGAGCTCAAAGTAACTCTGAAGAACATTCTTGACTTCCTAGAGTTGAAACAAGAAAACCAATCTTTGCAACACACCGTGAAACAACAACAAAGCTATCTCGATCAGCTCAAATCGGAACATCCCGGAATATTTGAGGTCAGCCGTGATGAATCGGGCGCCATTGTTTTAGATGAAGATCTGGAAATATAAACGATTTTTTACGATGGAGCGTGGATGACCAGCTGCCTTATCATTGACGATGATCGCCTGTTTCGTCAGGTGGCCTCGGATATTCTCACCTCCCAGGGGTATGATGTGATACAGGCGGCATCCGGACAAGCCGGCTTGGAAATGTTTCGTTCGCATCCAACAGATTTGGTTTTACTGGATCTCATTTTACCCGACGGCACCGGCACGGATCTCATCCCCGAATTCGGCCAGCAAGGATCGAGCTCTCGGGTTATTATTACAACCAGCTATTTCTCTTTGGACTCTGCCCTGGAGGTGTTGAGAAAGGGCGCGGGAGATTATCTACCCAAACCCTTTACAGAAGAAGGCTTGTTGATGAGTGCAGAAAGAGTGCTCAAGAGAGTTGCTCTAGAGATGGAGAATCAAGAGCTTTCACTTCAGCTCAAGAAAAGAGTGGATGAATTGTCGCTTCTCCATGAGATCTCGCAGCTCATCACTTCCAGCAAAACCATGGAGGATTGGATCGACGAAGTCGTACGATCCACAAGCACGTATATTGGAGCCCAAGCGGGTTCATTGTTGCTTTTGGATGCGTCTCGAGAAGAGCTCTTTTTTTATGTATCAACCGGTCCTAAAAGCAAAGCCACTCGCGAAGTCAGGCTTCCCAAGGGACAGGGCATTGCATGGTGGTGTCTGACCAAGCAAGAAACCGTCAAGGTGGATAATGTAACCGAGGATCCACGGTTCAGCGACAATGTAGATGTACTTACAGGCTTTGTAACCCGGAATATCTTGGCGGCGCCCATAACGGTCGACGCGGAATGTATCGGCGTTATCGAACTCGTGAACAAAATCGATGCGCCCAATTTTACGAACGAGGATCTCAAGCGCCTCGAAGAGTTGTCCAGTCATATCGCGGCGGCCGTGCAAAACGCCATGACCGTTCGCGATCTGATGCGATCCAGAAAAGAGCTGGAAACTTGGTCTCAACAACTGGAGCAACTTGTCGAAGAACGCACCCGAGCGTTGAAAGAAGCTCATCTGGAAAGAGAAAAAGCATACAAAAATCTCGAAAGTTCTCACAGAATGCTCAAACAGGCCCAATCCGTTTTCGTCGAACGAGAGAAAATGGCCGCGGTCGGAATGTTGTCAGCCGGGGTTGCGCACGAAATCAACAACCCGCTTGGTTTTGTACGCGCCAATCTTGCTACTCTTGAGCAATATGTCAGAGCCTTGAGACGATTGGCCGCGGTCACGATCCATGCATCCAACCGATCACGTTGGGGAAAAGCCGACGAGATCATGCAACTATTAAAAGAAGCCAGCCGGGTAGTGGAAGAGGAAAGCATTCGAGAAGTTTTGGACGATTTGGATCCTCTATTCGATGAAATGAGTACTGGTCTTACGCGGATAACCTCCATTGTCGAGCAACTGAGAAGTTTTGCAGAAGATGGAACAGATCAAGACAGCGATATTGAAATCGACATCAACATGGAAATAAATCACTTGGTCGAGCTCATTCGAAAGTCCTTGCACGGTAAAATAGACATACAATGCGAATTGACTGCGGTTCCTTTTGTCAGGGTTTCTCAGAAGAAACTACGCCAAATGCTTCTCAATTTGCTCAGCTCCGGCTCGTTGTTAGAAGAAAACCAGAAATATCTTTTGCGGACAACCATGTATGAAGACCAGGTCGTATTCGAAGTCTTAAACCATGAAAGCGAATTGACCCAAAACGATCTCGATCGATTGTTCGATCCATTTTATGGCCCAGGAGATGGTATTCAACCGGGCGGATTGGGACTGAGCGCCGCATATGGCCTGGCTCGTAGCATGGGTGGCTCGTTGAGGGCATTCAAGCATCCCGAAGGTGGTATATGCATACAATTGTTATTGCCTAAGTCCATACAAACCCTTCACTTTCAGAAGGAGTTACCGCATTGAACCCAAAAAATTCGAACGATGAAAAAATACCTATACTGGTTGTGGACGACGAGCAACATGTTCTGACCGCTATCAAGCGTTCATTGCGAAAACAACCCTGGATTGTGCTTACGGCCACCAGCGGTGATGAGGGTTTGAATATTCTTGAACAAATGCCGGTTCAGGTAACGATATCTGATTACCTGATGAAGGAGATGGATGGAGTCGAATTTTTAAATCGCGTCAAGGATCGATGGCCCGATGTGCAAAGGGTCATGTTGACCGGCCAGGCCAACCCGGAAGCGATTGAAAGAGCCATCAACGAAAGCGAGGTATATCGTTTCCTCAACAAACCATGGAATGACTCTCATCTGGTAGTAACTATTCAAGAATGTATCGGCCGCCTGGATCTCATCATCAGCAATCGTAGATACAGAGCGGAGCTCGCACAACGCAATCAGGAGCTCACCAACATCAACCGTGATCTCGAAAAAAAAGTCCAAGAAAGAACCCGTGCATTGCTCCAAGCGGAAAAAATGGCCGCCTTGGGACGTATGTCCAGTGGAGTAGCTCATGAAATCAACAACCCCCTCAGCGGCATCTTGGCTTTCGTGCAACTGCTTCTTAGGGACGCTCCCAAAACCGATCCCCAAACCCAAGAGGGCCTCGAGACGATACAAATGTGCGGACTGCGGTGTAAACGTATTGTCGACAACCTCCTGTCGTTTTCTCGCAAATCCGCCGGTGAAGGCCACATGTTACTGGATCTCAATCAGGTAATTGAAAACGGTCTTACCATCTCGAGATTTCATCCAAAAGCCAAAAAAGTTCCGGTAAACAAGGAGTTGGATCCCAATTTGCCCAAAATCATCGGACAAGCCGGTTTACTCGAACAGTTGGTGGTAAACCTATTGCAGAATGCGTATCAGGCCTCCTTATCCAATCAAGAGATTTCAATACGTACAAAGGTAGTCGATGGAGATGTCTGGCTCGAAGTTCAAGATCAGGGACAGGGCATTCCGGAAGACGTTATACCAAGAATCTTCGAACCCTTTTTTACCACCAAAGAACCGGGAGAAGGAACGGGTTTAGGCCTATTCATCTCATACGGAATCGCACAGGAACATGGGGGAAACTTATGTGTAGAAAGTATGATCGGCCAAGGAGCCAAATTTATACTCAAGTTGCCTGCTGAACTCAAAACGACCGGGAAGGAGCAATCAGCATGACCAACGATCTCATGAAAGGCCGCACCCGCGGAATGAAAGTATTGGTGGTTGACGACGAGCCCTTTATCTTGCAGGCATGGAAAAAAATACTTGAAGGTCACGAGTGTGAGATAAATACACTTTCGGATGGTTCGGAAGTTTTATCCATGGTGGAAAACTGGTCCCCGGATGTAGCCGTTTTGGATATTCGTATGCCGAATACATCCGGCATCGACATCTTGAAAGAAATTAAAACCCGCAATCTCTCAACCGAAGTCGTAATGATGACAGCCTTTGCAACTGTTGAAACCGCGGTGGAAGCAGTCAAAGCGGGTGCATATGACTACTTGACCAAGCCGTTTACCAATATTGAAGCCGCTGCCCTGACGGTATTGAAAGCCGGCCGTCACAAGAAATTGGTGCAACGTAACCGCGAATTGGAAAGCCTGCTGGACGTCAAAGACAGCTTCGAGGGTCTAGTCGGTTCAAGCCCTCAAATGAAGAGAGTCTTTGAGCTCATTGATGGTGTTGCATATTCCTCATCCACGGTGCTTCTTCAAGGTGAAAGCGGCACCGGTAAAGAACTCGTGGCTCGCGCGATACACCACCGCAGCACTCGAAGGTCGCGTCCGTTCGTTGCGGTCAATTGCTCGGCACTCACCGACACGTTGTTGGAGAGCGAATTGTTCGGTCATGAAAAGGGCTCGTTTACCGGAGCAACTTCCACCAAAAAAGGTCTGTTTGAAGTAGCTGATGGCGGCTCAATTTTCCTGGATGAGATTGGACAAGTTCCTCAACCAACCCAGGTAAAACTGCTCCGGGTACTACAGGAAGGAGAGTTGAAGCGTGTTGGCAGCAGTGAATTGCGTCGGGTGGACGTACGAGTTATTGCAGCCACAAATGTTGATTTGGTCAAGGCTTCTCAGGAAGGTTCGTTTCGAGAAGATCTTTTTTATCGTCTGAATGTCATCACCATCACGATGCCGCCATTGCGCGACAGACCTTCCGATATCTCCCTGCTCGCCCTGCATTTTTTGAGAAAATACAACACCCGGACCCAAAAATCGATTCAAGGAATTCGACCCGAAGTTATGGAAACCCTCGAAAACTATCACTGGACGGGTAATGTGAGAGAATTGGAAAACGTCATCGAGCGGGCGGTCGTATTGGGTCGGGGAAAAGAAATCGATATGCAGGATCTACCTGAACAAATGCGCCAGAAAACCATTCCCCGGCGAGATCCAACCCGACAACTCGTCGATCTTCCCTATCGAAAAGCCAAGGAAATTGCCATGAGCGAGTTCGATCGGCGCTATCTTACCGAACTACTCACAGAAACATCAGGAAATGTATCCCAAGCCTCGCGGATAGCAGGTATGGATCGCAGCAATTTCCGCAGGGTGATGAAAAAACACAATCTGGATCCCTTTGATTTTTCCGACAACGGGAGAAAAAGAAAAAGAGCGTAATTGGGGGCGGATATGTCCGAATCCGGTCAAATACCAGACGATGGCACAAATCAAATTACGACCATATTTCAAGAAAACGGTCTTGAAGTCGTATCAAAAGAATCATCCACCGAGTGCAAATCTTCTCCTGATTTAAACCGCCAGAGTAAGCCTGTCGTTCTGGTTGTGGATGATGATCCCGCCTTTCTGAGATTGATGGAATCATGGTTGGCCAAACTCGGATATTATGCCTTGACCGCTCTTGCCGCCAGAAGCGCCCTGGAAAAAGTCAGCGAAGTCGAGCCGGATGTCATGTTGGTTGATCTTATATTGCCGGGCGAAAGCGGGTTTGAGCTGTTGCAAACCTTGCGTGAGTTGTATCCTAAAACTCCCATTGTCGCCATTACCGGAGCGAGAGAGCGGGATGTACTTTTACAAGCATTTCAACAGGGCGCTACGGTTTTTCTCCACAAACCTCTCGAACCTGAAACCTTGGAAGCCACTCTACGAAGATGCTTACAGTTGGGAAGTCAGTTTTTCGCCGGCTCGAGTCGCGACGAGTTGGCGGCCTTGTTGGAGTTGCAACATGCCATTGCTTCCGGCATGTCGTCTTCTCACTTACTTCATTTACTCTTGCAGGAAATGCTAAGATATACGAGAGGAGATGCCGCCAGCGTGCTCTTGGTTGAGCCCAATGGAAAAACCATGCGTATCGCCGCCAACTATGGACTGGATGAAAAGGTTGTCAAAGAAGAGCGTGTGGGAGTTGGAGAAAGGATATCTGGCTGGGTAGTGGCGCACAACGAACCGCAACTCGTTTTGGGAGATTCACCCGATGATCCCAGACTGGGTGCTGCAACGCGAACAAAACCGGCTTCGGTAGGTATGTGCTTGCCTATGAGAGGTCGAGATCGTGTATTGGGTGCGGTATGTGTAACCCGTTTCCAGGGTGATCAACCATTTACCAGAGATGCTGTTGATTTCGGCTTGTTGTTGGCCGGCGAGGTCGGGCGTGCAATCGAAAGAGCGGAAGCCGCCGAAGAACAAATCAACCTGGAAAGAAGTCTTATGCGGCAGGATAAGCTGGTTACCATCGGCGAGCTGGCTTCCGGTGTAGTCCACGAAATCAACAATCCCTTGGGATACGTGAGCAGTAACCTGGCATCACTCAAAGAGTATATACACGAGCTATATCCCATGTTGAGGATGATCGCTTCGGCAGAAAGTCAACAAGACCTGGCCAACATCAGTCGAAATCTCAAAAACATGGATATGCAGTTCATACTATCTGATCTGCCTGTGTGCCTCTCGGAGACAATTGAAGGCGTCGACCGGGTCTTGAAAATCGTATCTGATCTTAAAAACTTCTCCCGTGATGATGAGAAAGAAAAGGAATCCGCCGACGTCAACCAAATTCTCGATTCGGCAGTAAACATTCTATGGAATCAAATCAAATATAAAGGAGAGCTGATAAAAGAGTACGCCAAATTGCCCTTGATTTCATGTCATCCGACCCGGCTCGGACAGGTATTTCTCAACTTGATTCACAACGCCATCCAAGCCATCGATCAAGATGGAAGAATCGTGCTTCGCACCATCATCCAGACAGATCAATTGTTGGTGGAAGTTTCTGATTCCGGACACGGAATCGACCCGGAGGCCATCAACCGTATCTTCGACCCTTTTTATACAACCAAACCCAGGGGAGTGGGAACCGGTCTGGGTTTGAGCATAGCAAGAAAAATTGTCGATCTACACGGCGGACGGATACATGTAATCAGTGAAAAAGGCAAAGGCACCACTTTTCGCATCAGCCTACCCTTAAATAAAAACTCCATGCAACCATCCTCTTGATGAAAGGAATGATTGAAATTGTGCCCTCAAGCAGATGATATGTCCGCATACCAACCAGGTATCAACCCGGAAACAAAACCTAAAATCTTGGTTGTGGATGATGATCCAAACATTCTTCGGGCAGTCGAAAGATTACTGAACCGCAATGGGTTCGATGTTGTTTTAGCCGAAAGCCCCACGAAAGCCATTTCTATCCTACGCCAACAAAATATGGCCGCAGTCGTCAGCGATCAAATGATGCCGGGTATGACCGGAATAGAATTGTTGACTCTCATAAGACAAAATTGGCCCGCAACAACCAACATCATGATGACTGCCTGCGGAGACATCCGGGTTGCCGCCGACGCCGTCAACCGGCGCTTGATTCACTATTTTATCCCCAAGCCTTGGGACAACAAAGACTTCCTACAGATCATACGAGAGGCCGTAGAAATCCATAACCAATACAGCCAAGACACCGATCACCTTGAGACCTCGCACACCGCCATGCAGCAACAGTTACGCGAACAAGCCGGAAAAGCCGCTTTCTCTCTGGCACGCGCTGTGGATGCACGAGATAGGTATACCCACAGTCACTCCGAAAAGGTCGCGGCTTTCGCCCAGCTCATCGGCCGAGAGCTTGGCTTGGACTACGAGTCCATCTCCGAGCTTCGAATCGGTGGTTTGCTGCACGACGTCGGGAAAATCGGGGTTCCGGACGAGATATTGCTCAAACCGGGTAAGCTCAACGAGGACGAGTTTCAATCCATCAAAATGCATCCCATCATTGGTGTCGCCATTGTAGAGCCGATCGAATTTCCTTGGAACATCTCGGCCATCGTACGACAACATCACGAAAATTACGACGGCAGCGGCTACCCGTTGGGCATACGAGGCGAGCACATCACCTTGGCGGCCAGAATCATCCACGTGGTCGATGCCTACGAAGCCATGTCGGCCAATCGAATTTACCGTTCGGCCCGCTCGTTGCAATGGATCGAAGATGAATTCAGGCGCTGCAGCGGCACCCAGTTTGATCCGGAAATCGTCAAGATTTTTTTACATCAACTTCGTCTGGGAAAAATGGTTTTCTAAAAAACCTATCGACTGATTACTCAGCACCATCAGAAGTGGTCTGCTCTCTCCGAGGGGCAGAGAACAGGATCAGGTAGTGGAAGCTAGTGACGGCAAGATGCGGGGTCAGCTGATCTCCGGTTGACGTAGGGATCAACGATCCCACGGATCATTATTGGCTTCGATCAATCTGATGAGCTCATCTGCTGCAGTACCACCCTCACCACCGGCTGAGCTTACCTCCTTCAGCCTGGCCGTCGCAGCGCCCAGGTCAAGCAGCGCCTCGAGACCCTGCTTGTTGATCTTCCGGTGAACCCGGGAAACTTTATCGCCCATGGTGTGAGAGTGAGGCTCGGACACGAACCGACCCAAGAAGGCTATCAGCTTGTCACCCTCGGTGACATGCGCGTCGACTGCGGCGTGAACTTCGTCCTTCGTTGTCCATTCGAGCCAGCGGAAGAGAACGTATGGCAGGTGATCGAGATTCCACAGCTCACCGCTTTCGTTGGCGGCACGTATTCTGGCTAAGGCTGCGTCCCGCAATCCAGTCCAGCGTTCATGGTCCGAGATCAGACGCCCTTCCGATTCCTCCGCCTTCGGCTCCGACAGTGAAGCTTCTTGAACTGCCGTATAGAGAGATGTGCCTTCTTGGACTGATTTCAGAAGCAGATCATATCGACCGTCTTCCGACTCGAGGCGTCGTATGATTTGGTAGATGATTCGCGGGATCTGCCAATCAGCGCTGATATCAAACATCCCTCGCGATTTGAAACGAAGCTCATCGCCAAGGTCGAACATGACCTTCACCAGTGGTTTTACATGTTCCGCCGGCAGCTCACTCGTGAAGTCTTCGAGACGTTCGAGGAGGCGCCGTGCCTTACCAGCATCCAACGCCCGGCGAACCGTCTCTGCCGTCTTGCCTGCATCTGCGAGTTCTTTAACGAACGCCGCTATCTCCACCTCGGAGATGTCGCCCGTGGGAATCGCGAGGAGGAAGAACTTATCAAAAACATCAGACGAGCAGACCCGACAGTTTTTCCGCCACGTCGCGTAGTAGTCGTGGCTGTAGGTGGTGTTCTCGTAGGCGCGAGCAAGCTCAGGGAACAGCTCACGTAGAATCTGACGGATAGAATCCTGAAACCCGGGGGACGCCTTGGCGGAAAGAGCCTCAGTCCACTCGTGCAGACGCTCAGCTGGCATTCCGTCTCGAAGCCCATGGCGCTCCGGAACCAACATATCCTTGCCCTGGACAATGCCCAGGTAGACCTCGGGGTGAAAAACGCGGATCAGCTCGATCGCGAGGAAGTCCACGAGATCGACCTCCTTGGCGACCGGAGCGAGTGTCAACCGAAGGCCGTTCGCGTAGCGCTTGATGTGTCGGATGGTTCGGAAATGCTCCTTGAAGCCGCTGTGAAAGACATTGCCCCAACGATGCTGATCAAGTGGCCGTGTCTTGATCGACGCCAGGACCGCGTCCATCTCCGCGAAAAGAATGTGGTGGATGGTCTCCGGTTCCGGTTCTGGGATATCGAAAGAGACCTGGATGATCTTCTCCAGGTAGTCGCGTCCGCGGATGCCGTTCTCCTCGTCGAGGTTGCGCTCGACCACGATCCGGTCGAATGCCAAAACGTAGATGATATTAGGAAAATCCGCGTTGAGACGAACCATGCGAAACAGCAGTCGCAGAACGTCGCGTTCTAGGCGGTCGATGTCATCTATGAAGACAACGACTCGCTGGTTCAGCTCGGGAAGGAGCTTGTCGAGCTGTGCCTTGAGTTCAGATAGGCCCTTGTCATCCTTGAGGGCCTTTCCCGCATCCTTCAGCATCGACCCTGCTCCCGACGAAAACACTGAGACAATGGAGCCTGCAGCATTCAAAAGGTTGCCGATCTTCTTCCCCAGTTTCTTCAGCCCGGCCGTGCCTATACCCCGACCGAGCTCGGCGAAGAACATGCGGGCGAGCTGCTCGACGCTACCATAGTGCCACGGGTTGAACCGAATGATGATTGGTTGGCTGGTCTGCTCGCCCTCTTTGTACTCGACATTGAGGCATCCTTCAAGCAGGTTGAGGAAAGAAGACTTGCCCGCCCCCCAGGGGGCGTTGAGGGCGATCACCACTGATTCGGGTGCATCGGTGGCAAGGATGTGGCTGGCAATGACCCCTACCAGTCGGTCGCGGGACAGCCGATCGTCTTCAAGAGAACGGATAGGCTCATCCGAACGCAACGAACCGCTGGGATTGCCCTTCTCCGCTGTTGGCTTCTCGCTCATCATGGGCCCATCTCCGAATTGCCGTTCAACCCCATAATCCACCTGATTTCGGCGGTTGAGCTTTGGAAAATATTGGAGTATGGTACACGAATTTAGAGGAATTTGCCAAAAGGCGATGAGCACATGAGCGAAGACCGTGGGATCAAAACAGGTAAGAGTGCCAATATTTCAAGAAGTTATCTTTAGATCAGTCATAATTTTCATCTGAACTCAATCTTGCCATTGTTTATCTTTGCTGATATCATCTGATAACTTATTGTAATCATATGCTAAATAGTTGAGATTATAGACAATGAAAGCATCTGAAGTGATGTCGATTATCTATGAACATGTAAATGAACAGCTACTAGAACTATCTGAGTTTTTTAGGTCGAGAACAATATTCTATGTTCGAAAGTCAGGTATGTTGAACTACCATTGTCGGAAAGTTATTAAATGACTCCATCCGATCTGAAAATCCTGATTCAGGAAGGTGAAGGCACGACTTTGGAATTCAAGGAGTCGGTTTCATCTTCTCTAGCCCGTGAAATGGTTGCCATGGCGAATACCATTGGAGGCAAGATCTTGCTCGGTGTTCGCGATGATGGATCAGTAGTGGGAATAAAGGATTCCAATGAGCTTCGAGCTCGAGTTCAAGACATTGCCCGAAACTGTGATCCGCCGGTGAAAATACTCGTCGAACCGGTAGGAAATGTACTTGTGGTGCAAGTGCGTGAGAGCAACGCCAAACCTGTTCAGTGCAGCGATGGTTTCTTTTGGCGTCAAGGTGCTGTGGCACAGAAACTTTCGCGTATTGAAATTCGTGACTTTTTTCGAATTGAGGGAGCCATTCGTTTTGATCTTTCTCCTTGTTCAACTTTTCGCTACCCACAGGACTTCGACAGGGAAAAGTTTGACACATGGCTACGGCTATCTGGTATTACCGGTCGACCACGCACCGAGGACGTGTTGGTGAACATCGAGGCGGCCGAGCGCTCCGGAGGAAAACTAATCTTCCGTAATGCAGGCGTGCTTTTCTTTGCTAAAAATGTACGACACTTCTTCAACCAGGCATACATCACTTGCCTGCTGGCCAAGGGTACGGATAAGGTTCACATTCTTGATCGTAAGGATTTCGATCGCGGAATCGTGGCCGACATAGAAGACGCGCTTCGTTTTGTGGAACGCAACACACGTTTGGCCTACCGCATAGAAGCACTACGGCGGGAGAATATCAACGAGTATCCAATGAAGGGTCTTCGCGAGGCAATCACCAATGCAGTCATGCACCGTGACTGGTTCATCGAAGGCGCCAATGTTTTCGTCGAGATTTACACCGACCGGATTGAAATTGTTAGTCCAGGAAGCCTTCCCAAAGGAATCACCCTCGCAGATCTAGGACGCAAGAGCGTCAGAAGAAACGCTTTAATCGCCGATCTGTTACATCGCATCAATTTCATCGAGAAGGCAGGTACCGGCATTAAGCGCATCCGCGACGAGTCACGCGAAGGTGGTTATCCCGAACCCGTATGGGAAGCCAACGGATTCGTAACCACAATCTTTCGTCCCAATCCCGAAGTGCGAGCGGCCCCAAGGGCCCAGTCAAGGGCCCAGTCAAGGGCCCAGTCAGATCAGGTTTTGGTAGCCCTTTCTCAGGGTGAGCGCTCTGCAGGGGAACTTGCAGAATTCATTGGTTTACGTTCAAAGACTGGGGCATTGAAGCGTACAATAGATGAGCTCATAACAAAAGGGTTTGTTGAATACACATTACCAGAAAAACCTACCAGTAGACTTCAGCGCTACCGTTTGACATCTGCGGGACGCAACTATTTAAAAACCATGGAGGAGAATATATGAGCCCAAACTCTCTATCGGTTCGAATCCACAATGGTATTTAAGTGGTTATCTATGTAACTTCGGGCTAAAAACTATACGTGGGTCGGGCCTGTATTTTTTCGATCTTTCTCATCAGATCGTCGGCATCGATGGGTTTGTAAATCAAAGGGCATCCGTAACGCTTTTGAAAATACTGGGCAACTTTGATATCTTTGCCTCCGGAAGCAATGATGAGTCTAGGCAACCATTGCTGGAGTGAAGACTCCACCTCGAAAACAAAGGGTCTCCCGTGTTTATCCAATACAGACACTTCGGCAACAACGGCATCGAAGCTGCCAGTATGCAGGTACCGCAATGCCTCATCTCCGCTATGCGCTCCTGTAATAGCTGCTTTGTTGCGCAACGCCCTCGCCGCCGCCCTTATGAGTAATGGTTCGTCGTCAACCACCAACAGTTGAAGCATTCTGCCTTTTTCACTGCAGTGCATCATAGCCTATTAAATAACATTCCGGAAAACCCACAATTTGATCCGCGGTAAAACGTCCGGACTCCACTTCGGATACCACGACATCGACAACATCAGGATCAAACTCATGGCCTCGACCATTGTGAAACCAATTTAGAATCACCTGACTCGAATAGGCTTGATGATACGATCTGTCCATCGACATACCATCAAAAGCATCGGCAACTCGAACGATCTTTGCAAGATCTTCGATCTCACCCGCCCCCAAACCCCGTGGATAGCCGCTCCCATCGTAATTTTCATGATGTTGTAGCACCACGTCGGCTACCCGGGTAGGAAAATGAATGGGTTTTACCATGCTGGCGCCGGTCGACGGATGCTTTTTCACAGCCTCGAACTCTTGCATGGATAATTTGCCTGGTTTGAGCAAAACTTCTTCGGGTATACTGAGTTTTCCTACATCATGGATCAATGCGCTGATACATAGATCCAAAAGCGATTCATCATCGAGACCTAAACTTCGTCCGATTTTTGCACAGTATGCGGCAACATTCTGCGAATGATGTAAAGTAAATACACCTCGGCCGTCTACGGCATGGGCAATCGAATAGACCGCCCTTTCTGCTTGCCGGTTGATTTTTCTCATCATATCCGAACCCGAGTCCGAGGCTATAGCAGCGTTTTGGGTTTTATCTTCATGCAGCTCCACGGCTTCGCGCACAAGTTTGGTAAAACGTTTGAGGCTCCAACTTTTGGCCACCACACGATAGACCAGATTGAAGTCAATGTTCTCACGAACCATTCGAATATCCTCAAAGGCACTCGTGAGTATACAAGTCGTATCCGGCCAGATCCGCTTCGTCAATGCGATCAACTCGAGACCATTAATGATGGGCAAGATATAATCACTAATCAAAACAGACACTTCATACTGAAGAAGCAACCGCAAACCAAACAGTGGATTTTTAGCGGTAAGGATATCAAACTCTGATTTTTCAAAAGAAGACTTGATCATGTCGAGAGCGACAGGATCATCATCGATGAAAAGAAGCTTCGGTCGTTCTTTTCTCCTCATGATTATGCCGCTCCTGAATTTCAATGTTGCCGGACGATCAGGTCATCTAACTTGATTGCAGGATGACTGCGCATACCTCCACTTTTTTACTGAGTCCCTGGCAGGGTATTTTTGATCGATCTTTTTTTCTTGATGTGTAATTTTTTCCAAAGGCATCTTCCGTACACAATACCTCTGCACACATGCCGTAAGAATGATTCTATTATATCAGATCTCTGATCAAATAGAAAATAACTGTTCCACTGTACGCAAGCTTCAACCCCAATCCCAATATTGTGCCCAACAGCACTCCAAAGCTTGCCCGGATTGCCTGAGGGCCGCTGCCTCCCGACAACAACTCACCAAAAATTGCACCGCCCACCGCCCCGAACAACATGCCCCAGGGTGGAAAAAAAATCACTCCCACAATCATTCCGATGGTTGACCAAATCATGCCGGATTTCGATGCGCCGTATTTTTTAGCTCCAATGATAGGCACGACATAATCCAAGATGACAACTGCAATCAGAAAGCCGGCAAAGATCAACAAAAACGTTTGTTCGAAAGGCCTCCAATCGTAGGCATACGAGTAGACCAACAATGCCGCAAAACTGAAAACCGGACCAGGAAGGATAGGAATGATACAACCAACCAAACCGACGAAAGCCGCCAAAAATGCGAGCATCACAAGCAATGTGGTCATCGTCACGCCTCAACAATCTCAGTGTGGTTTGCATACAACCCGAGGGATTTTAGATCAAACGGCAAGGAAATTCTATTATTCCATACCACCATCCAAGTTCAAAAAATCTACGCAGAAAACGCCAAATACAACCGTCAGCCCCAAAACCGTATTGGTGAGGATCCAGAATTGGTTTCCATGAAGTGACGATGCAATCGATCTTTCTATAAATCTATTTTAGAACAGAATACATTCTATAAGATGACCTGCCGGCGACAACACATCCCCCCGCAAGGTTTGAAAATATCCCGCCAAACCCTGTCCGTTCGCACCGAAGATAAAATGATTCCCCCCTTCCCTGATCAAGTCATCTCGGCATTTTTTCGTGATGGGTTCCATGTTAACAAAATTTCAACCAAAAGGCAAGTCTTCTTGTTTTTATTTTTTAAGCTCTATTTGACGATGATCTCCAATCTCGGACCCAATGAAAGCTCGAGTTTTCGATCAGCTTTATGGATATCTCCATCCAAAGTATACTTCCAAACCCTATCCGACTCGATCACCGCATGTTTGGCGATGGATTCTCGTACCTTTTTTGAGCTTATCTTGCTACCCATGCGAAATTTTGGGAGCGCCAGGACCAAACCGGCCGGTTTGGCAATAAAACCGAGTATGTGAAACGTACCGGGTCTTTCCTCACACCGAAAGAATGGCTTGAAACCCAACCCGATTTCATGAATGGTAGATGCAGCAATGGCGGTATATGCACACCTTTCCCACTTCATTCCATCCACCGTCACCCGAGCTCGTATGGGCTCGAACATTTTCCTTACCAAAGATCCTCGAGTCAACGCCGAGGCAATGACACGATTGAACATGCGAAATGCACTCCATGGACTCGTATTGCCCTGACGGTAATAGGCCTCCAAGAAATTGCATATCAAGCCGTTACCAAATATGAATCCATAGCGTCCATCTATTTTTATCGTATCCCGAAATGTAGTCTCAAACGGAATATTTTTCCGGTATTTGTCCGTCAAATTCATGAGCAAACCCGTCTGGGTGCCTTTGATACCACATGCATTTGAGATGGTGTTCATCGTTCCACCTCGAAGAAAGGCGATCTTGGGAAGTGGGGTGTCCCGATACTCTTGAATGAATGCCGTCAGGGTTAAATGATTCGAACCATCTCCTCCGTTGATCCCCAAAATATCGACTTCCCGCTCTTTGAACAATCGCGCCATTTGGTTGATGTCGGCAACCCGGCGTGTGGCCACTGACTCACCCTGAGTGCCAACAATGTATCCCAATGATTCCATCCGATCGGGAAATCTTCGATTTTGCCGCGAATGTGGATTGTTGATAATACCGATACCGGCCAAGCTTTCTGCCTTTCTCAAACGAACGCCTCAACTCAAGCCAGCATAACAGCCATCCATAAAGACGGCAAGGCTCTCTCATAGATCAACCCCACGCTCCCCAAACAACCACGTAACTGCTTGTTTTCATTAGCTCGTTCCTGTATCAAAAAAGGAGATTGGCTTTGGACAGTGTGGCGAAAGGTTAGGCATTTTAGATGAAAGTATCAAGAAAAATCATTGATTTCTTCTATGGGTCTGCCTTGAGGGAGAGCGTGGAGGGCTCGGTCGACGTTGTGGGAGGCTTTGCCGGGGGATACGAACCGATGATCGGGATTCGGATCTGCGCACCGGCTCACTTCGAGGTAGACTTCTTTTCGGCTCGATGTTTCGATGGCTTCTAACTGGTGGGTTTACAATCGATTTTCTCGGGTGGGTCCGTGACATCGAACGCATCTCACGATGAATAGACGGTTTTTCCGGATTGATGGATCGACCCGGCAAAGGTCTTCTTGGAGTGATCTTTGGAAGTTGGTTCGAGCGTTTGGATCGGCGGGACGAGCTGGAATTGATACGATCATCACGCGAACGCAATCGGGATCGTGACCTCTCTTGAGCGTCGAAACGTTTCATCTTCGACATAGGGGTTTTTTGGTTGCGAACACGTTCCACCCTGGATGGATTTTTCCGAAAATGCGGCCTATGAAGCCTCAGGCGATCTCCATCCACTCCCATGTGAATACCCGTTCTTTTCGATCTTCCTGCTCGGAGCCCAACATGTTTAATTCTCATCCTGTGCACCGGCCTTCCCTGTCTGTGCACCACCATTTTTCTTGAAGGACCCCGCAAACATGACCTACCCCAATGAGACCTGCATTTTCTGGGATAATGGGTACGGTGAAACAGATGTCTCAGATGTCTGTGATGAGTATAGTGATGATAGGGATGCGGATCATAAAATAGATTCCACGTGACAAAACTCCAATGATTATAATGAACCGGGTAATAGTTCCAACCATGCAAATCGTTGTATCCAGCCAACAAGGGAGTCCAGCCTATGTGTGAGTCAGAATAGCGCCATGCAACCCAAGCCGGACCCCACTTCGTTCCGGGCACCCAGATCCATCCGAATGGGTTCATGTAATTCCAGCGACCGTAGTGAAAAGGAGCCCAACCCCAATCGAAATATGACGACCAGGTCCAACCCCAATCCGTATACACCCACCTACCATAGGTATAGGGGCGCCAATCGGGCTTCATGTTAAACGGGCGCCATACCCAACCATGTTCGGATGTCCAAACCCACTCACCGTATGGAGAAAGCTTTTTGCGAAAATAATCTACATCCACCTCTCCTTGCGGGTATGATCCGTTTTCGGCAGATTGATGCATTTGTAGTTGTTGAGGATACGCATTTGTATCGTCGTCCCCATCATCGTCGTCATAGCCACCGTCATCATCCTCGTCGTCGTCAAATCCGTCGTCGTCATAATATTCTTCCATGTCATCGGATTCCTGCGCCTCGACTGGAAAAAGACCAGGCATGATCACAAACCAACCTGTAAAAAGCAACATACCAATATTTTTCATGACAACCTCCTGCAAGCAATGGTTGTGAGTGGTTCACTCAATGGGTAGCCATAACGCAGAAGATTCACTTGTTGAATCTCTCAAACATGATTTCAAAGCTCCATAGTACAACGTAAGTATGCAACAAAGACTCCCTGCTGAACCACTCACCAAGGGTTCCTTATATATCGAAATTGCAATGCTCATGCCAACAATG
>JBFFBT010000105.1:0-17397 GCA_041560255.1 Myxococcota bacterium
CAAGCTTGGGCTTGAGGCGTTCCCAGATGAAATCTTTCAGCATGAACGACTCCCCATTGTTTGCTGAAATACAAACAAAAAACCTATACCACACCCTTGGTGAAAGCGCCAGAGACCCTATGGCATGAAAACCATATTCAGCTTACTTTTTCTTCCAAAAAGCTCTCCATCCGCTCGGATGCGTGACCGCCGTGCGGCAATACTCCAGAGTATTACGCCGTTCGACCACAAAGATGAGATTGGGATCGATGATTCTGGCTCTCTTGAGCATACCCATCACCTTCGAACGCGGGCATTGGGTATAGATCAAATCAACCGGTCCGTTGGAGTCTTGCCCGGAAAACATTGCAGCATTTTGCTCACCCGCTCTAAGCGCCTGGGTTATCTCATTTCCACGGATCGAAATCATACGCACAACCACCTGCCGTTCGGATATCAGCTTTTCGAGCATGAGCCCGACCGCATTACCGGCGGCAAACCCACCCGCATAAAACAACGGCAAAACCAAACTCTCATTCAACCTTACAATCACCTGAGATACTGCAAAAACCCAAAACAATACTTCGAAAAAACCCAGTATCACCGAAACTCGAATCTGTCCTTCCACAATGGACAAGGTACGCATGGTACCGAGGGACACATCGATTATGCGCGCGAGAAAAATCACCATCGCCATGGCCCAAGCGGGTAAAAAGTTGAACATATCCATGGTTTTCTCCCTTTTGAACACCGATTCTAGGAAACTGTATCACCATATTCCGAAGCAAAGATCGGGTGAAACCACCGAACGGCAACATTTTGTTGCGTTGACACCTCGGTACGATTGGGATAGCGTTAGCGCTTAATGTACAAAAATCCGCCCATGGCAGCAACCCCCGATATCATAATTGTTTGGGGAGTATCTGCCAAGTCGGTCTGCCTCGATCCACAACCTGCCGCCATATTCTCCATAGGCATTCCATGAAAAGGAGAAAACCATGAACAGATGGAAATTGATTTGTCCTTCTTTGATCTTCATTTTTTTCTTAGGCTGCGGGGATGATCGAAAGCTGCCTCAACCCGTGCCCGGCCCGAACGGAATCACCAGTTACCAGAATGCATCCAGACGCTCATCGAACACAGTAGCGCTTTTGTATCTCTCGGGCGATGCCTACCAACGCGGCTATCAGCTCGGCGTGCTCATGCGGGCGGAGATCAAACAAAACATCAACGTGTTGGACATAGAAACATTGGAAAAAAAACATGGCAAAGACAACCTGTGGCAGAAAACCCGCCTGATCGAACAAAGCTTGCCGGCGATCTTTATCGATAAGATGCGAGGTATTGCAGACGGCTCCGGCGTCGATTACCAGAACATTTTGGTGCTCAATACGCATTACTTCGCACTCGGTGAATGTGCTTCCGCGGCCGTCAAGGTCGGTGATGACTATATTCACATCAAAAACCTGGATCAAGGCATCGATGCACCGTTGGACTTTTTGGTATCCGTCGAAGAGGACGAAAGCGGACGCAGAATGATGCACGTGTTCGAGTATGGAGCCGGCATCGTTTGGATAACCAACGGCATGAACGACGCGGGCATCAGTATAACCGGCAACGCCATGCCCACGTATCCGGAGCCTCCGGATTACACCAAACAAATCCATGATGTCTTTTTGCGCCATCAGATCCTCGCCGGTTGCAGCACCATGCAAGAGGTCGAAAACCTGATTGCATCCCACCCTTTTTCCGAATCCAGGGGGTTTCTGGCGACATCCGCAACGGATGGAAAAGCAGCCAAATTCGAGATCGTACCAATCGAGTATGCCAAAGAAGAAAGCACTACCCAATCGATATACATGACCAACTACTTTTCTCTGACCGAAATGCACGAGCATCAAAAACATCTTTTCGTCTTCGAGGGCGGCAACTCGGATCTCAACGGCAAAGACATATGTCCGCGCTACAAACGTATGGGCGATCTGCTTGCAAACAATGTTTTTTCAGACGAAACCCAGACCCTATCCATTTTGCGCGACAACCTATACTATTATGATGGATCTCATCATATGGGCAGAACGTTGCCCCACGCGGATTTCACCCAATCCACGCCCACCGACGTGGATGCCTGGTTTATGACGCCCTACATGACGGTCCTGCGGGCCGCCACCCGATTTGCGCTCATCATGAATCCGAAAGAAGGCCATTTGTATCTCGCTACCGCAGACAGCTTTGCCGCCTTGTCGACCTTGACGCGTATCGACATCGGCGGAGACGTGGACGAAAATTGGAACATCGACAACCAGACCATATCGGCAGCCTCGTCCGATTTACGGAAGCAGGCTGCTACCTACACCGACATGTTCAACAACTATATTCAAGCCCAACTCTCCTGGCCGGATTCTCTCAAGACTTACGCAACCAACGATCCGACCAATCCGGTGTATTACGAAATGGCGGCGCGTTTCGAGCTCATACACGCCAAAGAAAATGTAATGAAAACCCTGGATGAGGCTATCGAGCATTTCCCTGAAAATATCTACATGATCCGCTTGCACGCATTGGGTCTGTATCAAAAGTATCAAGCCGCCCAAACTCCCGAAAACCTCGACGCGGTCCGCCAACGTTTATTGGGCCTCATGGAAAAGCTCGATGCCATGGAAGATCCCATGCCTGGATTCAGGCTGGACATCTACTACCGCCTGATGCTGGTAGAACAAGCCGCCGAACTATCCGAAGAAGTGGAAAAATGGAGATCCGCGTTCGACGCGGAATACCAATCTTTCAACTCCCCAAACTTTTATCCCTACTCGTCCCTGAGGGAGGCAGTGGATAAAATATGAAAAGGAGGTTACCCTTGAGATACAGTCGATCAAATATTTGGATGGTTGTTGTCGGAGGTCTTTTCATGATCCAGTGCAGCGCCGGCAAACCCGACGTTACCTCTACGGCGCGGGTAAGCAGATGTGGCGGGTTTCGAGCAGAATCGGCCCGTTATGAGAAAAGCGATTATTGCAAAGCAGAAAAACTTCATTGGACCTACCAAGACGGCACCTTGGAGCTTTCCAACGAACGCGTACTGCTCAATTGTTGCGGCAGCCACTCTGCCAGCATCATCGAAGCAGCCTCCGGATCGTACATCTTGCTGGAAAACGACGCCCCGGACAACGGCGTGCGCTGCAAATGCATGTGTGTCTACGACTTTCAAGCCTCGACCGAAAATATCCCCGCCACTCTCATCGATCTCAAGATCAAGAGAAGAGTGAAAGACAAAGACATACAAGAAAAGCTGGTTCTTGAAACCCAACTCAATCTGAACGACAGCTCCGGCACCATCACCATAGATCCCAAAAGCGTCGATCCCTGGTGCCAATGACATCCTAGACACCCAAACTCCCCCGGGCGAAGCGAGGGGGGAGCTTCACTTGGGCCTAATCAGAATTTTGGTTTTTTTCATATATGGCGCGTTGGATTTCGTAACGGTTGCGCTCCAGGCGCGGCTCGTAGCCGCGCAGTTTCAACCCGCATTTTTCCAGAACCCGCGCAGACGCTACGTTTGCGGGGCGCACGAAGGCTCCAACGGCCTCCAGCCCGACTACACCAAAACCGTACTGGAGCGTGGCGCACACCAACTCGGTGGCATAACCCTTACCCCAGTACGCCGGGTGGAAATAATAGCTGACTTCGATACCCCACCCCGGATCAAAGGGATCGATACTCAGACCGCCCCAACCGATGACACACCCCTCGGCCCGCAGGATCACCGTCCAAGGAGCAAAACCGAGCGTGGTCTCGAGCGCCGCAAACGTGCGATGCCAGTGCGCACAGTCCTGGCGCGACGCGGCCGCGTGGGTATACCGCATGGCGTCGTGATTCCCCTGAATGGCGAAGAGGGGATCGATGTCCTCGTCTCGATACGCCCGCAGTGTAAGACGCGGGGTCTCGATCGGCAACCCCGGCACGGGTTGTTTTACGGTCGTAGGAACAAACATGTCCTGGTTACCCAAAGTCTTCATATTTTTATGCCGCCGTTCTTGTACCCTGTGATTACCGAATGCTTCATAGTTAGTCTGAAGTACTACTCAGCCTGCCGCAGGCGCGCATCCGCCGCAAACGCAGTGAGAGATCCGCTCCAGCGACCGGCTAGGACGTCATATCTTTCTCGAGCTTACGCAGGGTGGCTTCCAAGCCCGCTATATGTTGGACACCCAACCCGGGCGCTCCTTGTCCGGTCTGTTTCAGCATTTTGAGCGCGTTACGCATTGCGTCGAGGTTTACCTTTCCCCGTTTTGCAAGCTCGTAATGAGCAGCAAAAATATCGTGCCATGCGTACATGTGGTCCGGGTACAACGTAGCAGCCAACATATATTTCTCAACAGCCGCCTCGAAGTCACCTCGCTGGTGATAGACATTACCCAACCCGTGGATCGCGTTCGCGACATCCACGGCGGTCTTTTGACTGCCCGATACATCATCCTTGACGAAACGAAACACCTGCTCGGCGCGTTGGATGTAGGACTCGGCCTGCTCGCGATCGCCGGCCACGTCAAACACCTGGGCAATGGTCTTGTAGATGAATCCTAGCTGCAGTCGCAGGCTCAAATCGGTGGGCGCTTCGTTCAACAGCGCTGCGATCAGCATCAATCCTTCCTGCAGTTCATCACCGGCCCGATCCAACGCTCCTTCTTGGATCAGCTCGACGGCGCGGGCCTGCAACCGTTGCACCTGCCGCTCGACCAGCTTCGCGACCGGGCCCATCTCCCGGAGGGCCAACGCCCGCACCTGGCGATTGTCTTCCGCCTCACGCAGTACGGCCCGCCTTAGTTTCTCCACGGCTTCATCGCTGAGGTTCACGCCCTCGTCGAGCCGCTGTTCGATGCGCTGGACGCCCCCCACAAGCTCATTCAAGAGTTTCTGATCACCCGATACGATCAGCATCAATTTCTGTATGTCGCTGTGGATCGTCTCCTGGCCCTTGACGAGCTTATCGAGTTGTTCGAGCAGATTGCTGCGCAGCATCTCCTGCAAATGTCGATCGCCCTCGAACTCCCCAACCGCCTTTTGGGCCGTCTTGGGCGTCGAGGTAACCTCCTCGCCACCGAGTCGCTCTTTCAATCGCTTGAGTATCGGCTCAAGCGCACCCTTGAGGATCGGCCACGCTCCAGGCAACAGCGCGGCTCCGGCAACATCCAACGAAGCTTCGGCAGCACCCAAAACAACTTTTCTGAAAATAGGATTTAGGTTCATTTTCTCTTGCCGATTGTGTTCGGTCCTTTCATGCTCGATTTCACCGGCCGTAAGCGACACCAAAGACGGCGGTTACAGTCCGGTATGGTATCGAATGGTTAAAGGTTTCAGAAACTGAATCTACATGGACAATTGGGCAATCATATTTCATTTTTTTACTCTTTTTCGCTTTTTATCTGGGACCGGGAGCTCTGATGCCGTTATTCTAATCAAACCACTAATCCAATCACTGTCTTCAAACGCATCATCAATGAGGAAATGCGGTTTCGCTCCGGGATATGGAGAAGCTTCGACGACATCTTTGATGTAAGCTTTTCCTTTTTCCGTCGGTTTCACAAAAAGTTGATTTTCACATATTAAAGCTACAACTTTTCCGTCACAATAAATGGCATGCTCCCCAAACATCTTGCGTTGAGTTACGCTGCCTGCATTGCTCATTTGATCAACGATAAAATCAACGAAACTTCGATCTGACGCCATGTTAAATACCTTTTCTCAGTGTCAACGGAAAGCTCACGAATTTTACAGAGTGCAACGCAGTAAAATCCAGTGCAGTTATGTATTGGAACCCATTACTTCATTTTCCCTCGCAAGGTTTCTTGGCTGTACCTCCAACCCTTGCAAGAAGGAACGTCAATCAAGATGAATTCGGCCTTCTCACCAGCCTCCAGAACAAGCGGCGTATCTATATCGATCCGAGCTTGATCATTGGAAGCCAGGTGATTGCCATTGAACGACAGGCGGCCTTTCGTTAAATAGACAAAGATTCGCCGATCGGCTGTTTCTTTTAGGACAACTTCCTTACCCTTATCAAGCTCACAGCGATAGATGGTGGCGTCCGTGTGAAAAGTCACCGTCCCCGGAATATTTTGCCCTGAGGCCACCGGTAAAAGACGGTTTCTCCAGTCATGCGACACAAACGTCTTCTGATCGTATGTAGGCCGAAGTCCCTTCTTATCCGGCAAAATCCAAATCTGGTAAAAGTGTACCGGTTTCCTTGCAAGATTATATTCTGAATGGGTCAACCCCGTTCCGGCAGACATGCGTTGGACATCACCTTCGCGGATGACGGTCTTGTTGCCCATGCTGTCCTCGTGCGTCATTTCACCATCGAGCACGACGGTCACTATTTCCATTTCCTCATGTGGGTGTGTCGGAAATCCCGTTCCCGGCTCAACGATGTCGTCATTGAAGACCCTTAACGCTCCGAATTGTATGTTGCCGGGATCATAGTAGTTGGAAAAAGAGAACAGCCAGTACGTTTTCAACCATCCATAATCCGAGAAATGCCGCTTATCTGACTTGATGACTTCTATTTTTGCCATGGCCTTTTTCTATTATTTTATTAAAGCACCTTTGCGCACCAGTTCATTTGCTTGTTCATATTCATCACTCATATGAAATACGATAGTGCCTGTCTCTGCATCTTCCCTCAATGCTCATGACAACAATTACCTATGATTTTATATATTTATTAAAGCATTACAACTTTTTTTCTTTTAGGACCAATTTGTTACGATCGAAATCTCATCGGTTGCCAACAAATTGGGCAGTTTATGATATCGCAGGATTACCCGATTGCAGCAAGGGCCTGATGGGATTGTACCTGAATTTTCTTATCCAACTAGAATTTCTCATGCTCAATTGGCCAATGGTCGATTCAAAGGCAATCTCATTTTGCGTTATTGATATCTAGGTTTATCTTTGGTTTCGAAATAATAATTTTCAATTCCAATTTCCCGTATTCTTTCATTGATTTTGATCCATCTCTTTTGTAGATGCTCATCAAAATTGGTTTTATCGCATGGAAATTCATCGCATTGATAACAATATTCTAGATTTTTTTGCTGATGACAACTACGAGCTCCGCAATCTTTAAATATCTTGCAGTTTTCTTTTCTGCATCCTTTACAATTTTCAGATGCAAAATACTCAAGCATTATTTTAAAATCAGAATATTTTCTAAATACGGGATTATTGAGAAGAGTTTCAAATCTTTTTGCATATATATCAAAATTTCCGAGTTTTTCTTTAAGTTGCATGCTGAATTTCGTAATATCACCATCTTCATGGGCAAAGCATTTTTCGCAATTCAAACCACACGGGCTCAATGCATTCAGTATTTTTTCATCTATCATGTTTTCCTCCTTTTTCTTCCTACGCTTCGTTTTCTATATTACAACTATGAACCACCAAATTTCTTCGACAAACGATTCCTCCGGGCTTGCAAAAATGCAGCCGATTTGCCACCATATTTTTTCGCTTGGTCGATCATCATTCGAGCTAACGGTGTTGGGATTCGATAGGTGGGCGCCACATCTTTTCGGCTATAATCATAGATGATTTTTTGCATGTTCGGATTGAATTCTTTTGTGCCCAACGTAGCATTTTCACTGATAAAAACTTGTGATGTAGGAACAACAATGCGAACAGGTTTACCTAGCTCATCCCTCGAGGTCCATACTGCCACCGTATGGTTCCATGAGGGCCAAAATAACCCAACTTTTCTCACTCCCAAACCATGCGCCAAGAAAGCAAAAAGAGCCGAAAGCTCGTCACATTCTGCAATTGCGGTCTCCTTTGCGGTTGCTTCATTTTTATACTGTGGAGTGGTTTGTTTTTGCCATTGGCGCCAAATCGCACCCGAGTTTGGCTCGTTGTCGGTTATAGCCCAACGGATTTGCCATAATCCGGAATCACGTGCAGCTTCAAACGCCAACCGAACTCTCACAAAATCTTTGTAGTTTTCTTTATCGCCGGCAATCCCATGGGTTTGTTGCAGTTGACCGAATTCGTCTTGTAAGATCTTGGAAGGTTCCAATGTATTTTTAGCAATTATTTCCAATTCTCTCAACAATTGTCGGTAAGTAACATAATTAATAGCTCTGTTTGATGTTTGTGCCGAAGATACACTAAACATAATAACATGAATAATTATGATGACAATATATTTCATTTCTTCTCGCAGTTGATTTTAATAGTACTAAGTATGGCAATTGAGCTCATCGATATTTTCAGAGCAAAGCACAGCATAAATCCAGTGCAGCGATTTGTCATGTGTTTACCTTTTTCCAATAATATTATCAAATCGACCATCCATACATACACCAATATCCGTTGTTACAAATTTACCATTTACAAATAAACTGAATATCGTAGCCGGGGTCGGAGCAGATTGTGCCTCTTTCATATTATTTATTTTTATCACCTTGAGCGGCAGCGCTCGTTTCTTTGCGGTTTCAACAAGAGATTCTTTGACATGGTATTCCGAATAAGGACAACGATTTGAATAGTAGGCAACGATACCTTTTTTGATAGAACACGTACCGCTTTTCACCGAATTATTAAAATATGGTCGTTGCAGCGTTGTATTAAAATCTATCGAGATCAGGCTGAATCCGGAAGGAATGCTTTCACAAATTTCAAAACCTTGCCTGAGCAACCATTTGGTATCGCTCATAAAATGATACTTCTTTGTTCCAACAACGGTTACAAGACCACTTTTTCCATTGCTTTTCGCATATTCTATGACTTCCTGCAAAAGAGCTTTACCATGACCTTGACCTTTGTACTTACCAGAAACCCAAAAACAACCGATCGTTATATAATTTGGCGCGGTTACCGGCAGCCAGGCTTTCTCAGACGGGCCATATTCAATAAAGACTTTGGCACGTTCATCAATCCGTCGAAAGATGTAACCGTTTTTAAATTCTCCTTTTAACCATTGTTTTTTCAATTCGTAACTCTCCGAACACTTCTTATCTGAAAAAGCACAACAGATGTGTTCAGAATTTATATTCTCTTTCGTCAAAGTTATATATTTCATTATGGTGAGCTCCTATATCATCGAATCCCTGATATCACTCTTGTCCAAAATAACATAGTCATTTATCTGGAAACACTTGTCATTCCTGCGAAAGCAGCAATCAAGTACTCGGCCGACCTCGATTCCCGCCTGCGCGGGAATGACCAAATTGTCCAATCATTTCAGACATACACTCTCTGATAGTTGGATGTATTGGATACTCGTGTCCACAAATATTCCAGTTTTATTGCACGTTTCGTATTGTTGCCATTTCGCACCAGCGCGCATCCAGTACAATTTCCAAATATTTCGTGATCCCACATATTTCAGTTTAGCAATATGACGCCTCAATTCAACCACACCTAAGGCGTTCGATGCAATTGTTTGTTAGCGTATAATTCTTTGAAAAAGAACGTCCTCCAAATTCCTTCGACCATCTACCGCCAGGACCAAGTAAATTATCTTTTCATCAATCCAGTATAGAATACGCCAAAGCGAGATTATCATTTCTCTGTATGGTACTTTATTTGGACCCGGTGTAGCAAATTTCGCTAACCATGAACCGAGCAACGCGGACCCTTGCGTCCGCACCAGCGATTGGTTGGGTGTTTCGATCACAGTGTCTTACCTTTTTGCGTAAAGCAACCAATAAATCACATTTTCAACAACATCCCCATTAAGCCCCGATACCGTAGATAACCGGTAGCAACCAGGAAAGCGTAAACCACATGATCACGACTAAAGGCACCCCAATCCGAAGAAAGTCATTGAAGTGATAGTTTCCTGCGTTCATCACGAGCAGATTGGTTTTGTAGGCCATGGGGGTGGCATAGCTCATGTTTGCCCCGAACAGCACCGCAAGGACAAATGGTTCGGGAGGTTGCCCCATCTGTAGAGCAATGGAAACGGCGATGGGGGTGCCGATTACCGCTGCTGCGTTGTTGGAAACTATATTGGTGAGGATTCCCATCAGAAGCATCAGTCCGCTAATTACAAAAATCGGTGAAGTATCCCCTGCCAGGGTTACAAAAAGTTGTGCCAGATAATCCGCACCACCGGTCTTGAGCAGTGCAAAGCCGATGGCGAGACTTGCAACCACGATAAGGATGACCTGTGCACTCAGTGCACTCGTGGCATCACGCCATCCAAGGCATCCGGTGAAGATCATCAATAGCGCTCCAAGCGGCGCGCTGATGGCTATGGGCAAAAACCCTACGGCGGCAGAAACGATGATGCCCAGCATAATGAGCAGGGCTACCGGTGCTTTCCGGGCAAACGGCAGATCCGCCGTTGCATCAAGCACGAGAAAATCCTTTTCTTTTTTGAGACCGGTAATTTTTTCCCGAGGTCCCTGAATCAAGAGAATGTCCCCTACCTTAAGAAGGATATCCCCGATTTCATCGTATAGCTTTTCCGGGTGCTTGCCCGCCCTGTGTATGGCCAGGGTAATCATCCCGTACCGATCCGTGAAACGGACCCCGTTTAGGGTTCTTCCCACAAGGGCTGAGCCTTCTATGATGACTATCTCCGCTATTTGTTGATCTTTATCCGCTAACGGGTGCTCATCATCAACGGGTAAGCCTGTGGCGTCATCCGCATATAGCGTTCCCTCCAATATCTTTTCAAACTCTTTCAGACGATCGGGCGTGTCACGGATAATCAGATGGTCGTCGGCTTTCAGAACCAGGGTGGGAAAGGGCATCATGAAGTTGTCAAGACCGCGCTCCACGCTCGTGACTTTCATGGCCCCATCGACTTTTTTTATCGCTTCGGCCAACGTCTTACCCTCAACCGAGCTTCCTTCAAGAATGGCAAGATGGGCGGAAAAAACCCTTGGAGACGTGTCTGCCAAGGTTGGTTCACGCTCTGGTATGATCCGGGGAACAACGAGCCAGAGATAAGCGATACCGATGCTTCCTGCGATGACCGCCGGCACCAGGAAATCGAACATATCTATCTGCTTCAAGCCCATATCTGCGGCCAAGGAGACCACCAGCAGATTCGTTGAAGTTCCGATCGTGGTGCACGTGCCCCCCAGCAGGGTGGCAAAACCCATCGGCATCAAAACGGAAGAGGCCTTCATACCAGTTCGCAGGGAGACGTTGATTAAAATGGGAAGGAACAACACAACAACAGGGACATTATTTATAAATGCGCTGATAAAAGCCCCGATCACAAGGACCAATAGCAGAGAGATGCTCGGGCTTAGCTTCCAGAGCCGAGCGAGCACCCTTCCCACTGGTTCCAGCGCCCCTGTTCTGACAATACCCTGCCCGGCTACCATCAGGGCGCAGACCGCAACCAGCGCCTCATGTCCGAACCCACGGAGAAAGTCCACTGCGTGTAACACGCCCCCGTCCACCTGGAACGGAAAGAGCTCGAAGCCGACGGCCAAACCGATCAGCACCAGGAAACTCGAGGATTCGAGGGGTATCTTTTCACGGGTGAACAGGACCAGTGCAACTACGGTAAGAATCATCACGGCCAGGGCATGGGCATTAGGCGGCAGCGGCAGGGTCATACCTGAAACTCCTTTTTTTCACGAAACGGCACCATTAAATGATCAGGACAGATATGGCATCAACTCCCGTATGCCGCCTATCCGTCAAGAGTTTTTTTCCCTCACAACATGCTGAACAACCTTCATAATGAATCATGCTTTCAAAAATGCATGACACCTCTCAAAAGTACACAGCTCACTACGTGATCGGAGGGCTGTGAGGCGCCTTCCAACCTTACCGTCACCCTGTATCCGATTTTTATCTGCATTAATCACCTAAGCACCTCGTTTGCCACTTTGGTTGTCTCTACGCATAACAATGGGATAATTGTTTATGCATGACTTTTGAAACCATTCCAGGTTGCCGCCGAATGGAGTTTAGCATACATGCCTGGCCGAGTTATGAAATACTCAATCCCTTTGGAACGAACCGGCGTCAGCAGCGCTTGCGCGTCCGTCGCACGCAATTGTCGACCCATGACATTGATTCGTGAGTTATGATTTCATAGAAACCGGATTTCTTATCAATATACTCTTCTTTGCTTTTTGCAGAAGCATCTACAGCGATCTTCTGTGTAGCAAGCCATTTTGCTCGATCGGAATTGGCCATAAGATAATCACGGTATGCAAGGTGCTTGGCCAATTCATAAGCGCCACTTTCGCATGCATATAAATGATGAACCGGCAGGGATGCTGCTCTAGAATTTGAAATAGGAGTAAAGACTTGCCGGCCTGCTATACCCAAGTCGCCTTCATGCGCATATCCGGCCGCTTTCAATCCATCAATAACTTTTGCAAGACATCCATGCATATACTCTATATCCAGATCGATGACGTCTTTCGCCGGCATATTCGGCACGGAGGTTGATCCGACATGGTGAAATGCGCAAGTATCAGGAACAAACTTTTTGACATACATTATAATCTGCTCAAATCTCCCCGGCCACTCCAGATTATATGCAATTATGTACTTCATTATTTTAGTAGAGCTTCAATGGACTTCCTATCCCAATGTTCCGGTCTTTTCTCGTCACGATAATCTGATTTTAGGCAATCCAACATGACATACCTGCTTGTTTTACGCTATTATCATGACGGCTACAGTCATACCTGCTCCAAAGAAGAAATGGTTGGCTAAACTGGTAAGCAAAGCTTTGATACCATCTGGTGACTTGTGTCCGAAGATCCCTAATCCCAAAGACGGATAGACGAAGAATACCGAGGCTACCGTCGTCGCGATGCCATAGACAAGAGTCCATATGGGAGAAAACGGCTCCCCCACCAAGAGATCCCAAAAAATCACAAATGGTACAGCCAGCCCCACACCGATGGCATAGTGGGTGATATACCCCAACAGGGTTTCGTTTGAGACTGGAGCCAGTTCTTTTGGATGGCGATATCGGAATCGGCCATGAAACCACCCTGCAGACATGCGTCCTATCGTGCTCACATCGATCTTGATAATCAAGCCGAGCCGCGCAAAGATACTATTCAACAGATCCATCGTAATAGTACCTAATACACCAAGCACGACTCCAACTACGACGAGATCCATTACCACTCCAATTTGTGTCGAATTAACATAAATATCCGATCTTATAAAATTCAGTCACTTCCTTACACTTTAGACGTTGCAACCGCTTCCAATCTCCCAACAAGGCCTTCAGCAGAGGCGCAATATCGCAAGCCTGAAGGCATAATCACGACCTGCACATCTATCTGTAATAATAAAACCAGCTGCTTTCGTAGTTTTCATCAAAATTCTGTTTCGAATCAAAAGCAATCTTGAAATCCTTCTTGTGGATGTATCCAAACTCATCGTATGGTTTAAGAATTTCATAATAAATACCGGCATACTCCATTTTCTTTCCTTCTGATTCGTATCGTTTGACCTGAGCGTCCGTGTAAAAGAAAATTGTAACATGGCCAAAACAGCGTGAAATCTCCCAAATATCAGAATTTCCTATTCTTGCCTTGAGAGATTGAATCTCTTCGTCGGATATTTGACTGTCGGCTTCCTCTCGTGCCAAGGGCGCGAAAGCTGAAAATACAACAAAAAGTCCATCAACATCATAGTCTAATTTGTCGTCTTTTTCGATAATCTCAAGAAATTTTTCGGCGATTGCGCTCTGTTTATTTTTGTCGTAGCTCGCACCACGACAAAACTTTTGGGTATGCGTCTTATGCTCTAGGATGACCTGTAATCGAGGTGCATGCAGGGAGTTGGCGCGGTCGTAGATCACGTTCAGGACAGTGACGTTCCATGTGGACTGGATCCACTGAGCCAGCGCATCAAACGGGGAACGCAAGCGCTTTTTGCCTTGTTTGATTCGTTTTGTCGCTTTGTATTCTCTGTCTTTCGAGGTGATCATGTATCTTTTTTGTGGCACAAACACTTGGTCACTGGAGAAAATCAAAACGCCTTTGAGTTCCAGTGGAAGCTATGGTTATGAATGCTGTTATCAGTAATATGACATATTCTGCCATCTTCTTTGCAACTCATTGATCATAAATTAAAATTGACTCCTAATCCATTCTTAGCAGGTGTGTGCAAAGTTCGACAGGAGTGATTGATCGATTCGATCTCGAAAGTAACTCCATGTCACATTCCACAGGAGCGTGCCGTTCACACTTCCGATGGGTCCCCATCGCCAATCCGTAAGATTAGTGCCTCCCTTGAGGTAGAGAAATTCATGAACAAGCTCTGGAAGTTGAACTTTGAATAAAAATGACTGTTTGAAGCTCTCAGGATCACCATTAGAATGATCAACAAAGAGGGCTTCTAGCTGTAGTGCAATAGGTGTCCACGGCTGCTCGGACCGACCCCATACATGTCTTAGACGATAAAGTGATACATTACCCGCAACCTTCGGCTTGAGATCAATTATAAAGGCGTGATTATTTGTATCGTCCAGAAAATGTGTCAGCACATCAGTTTCGGTCATCTCCCATTCAAGAGTCTCGCAAGAAGTGGCACTGCAAATTTTAGTGACATGTTTACAAAAAGGACCGCCTTGCCCGCCCAACGACACCTTGCGTTGCCTCTCGAAATGTAAATTATCACCAGTGGCTCGGTTGATTCGGTAGATATAGAATGGCACTTGGATTCCCCCTATCAATTATTTTGCCTCAGATTAGCGGTCTCGATCTCAATGTACACTTCATCCATGGCAATGGATCGTGCGAAGCGCAACGAAAAACTCAGGGGATTCAAAGCGCGTCAGCGGTTTGAATCCCGCTGGAATGGATGTTATGTACTTTAGTTATCGTTTGGCAACCCAAAATTCAAAAGGCTTACTAAACTTAATATCGACAAAAGTACAAATACTATTCCGAAAAGTATGGATATACCATATCCTATTTTTACTTTTCGTAGTATCCAAAATGGATTTTTACTGTTAGGAAATCTTTCTGGGACATATTCACCTCTATATTTATTAAGCGTTTTAGCAACATATGAAAATCGAGCTGCTTCCGAATCTAGTATCCAGGCAGAAAACAACGATAGAACCATTCCTGTAATTGGAAAAACAATGACTAATTTATCTAGATGTGATACTACCTTTGGATACACATAAGGCACAAATGAAACAAAAAGAATCATAAAACCAAATCTATATAACATTTGCCAATATAATGTATTGCGATATTTCCATTCATCCCAAAGCATATTGATTAATTCTTTTTCATTTTCTTTCATTATTCCTCCAATTTTTGACATCATTATCAATAGATGGAAAATCCATCATCTTATTTTCCATCTATTACACCCACCAATCTGATCGTACGGAAAACGCTCAAGGATCCCCAATTGTATCAATCGTGTTCTTGTCGAGATACTTTTCGTCTAATACCGTTCAGCCAACAGATCCAAACAGCATCAACCTTTATCTGTATCGATGCATACAGGATACAACCAAAAGTTTTAGGCAATCAAGTAAAATACCTGCAGGGTTATGCCTATAAAAACACACCACTCCCACGCCGACGGGATCCCGAGCGCGTTGTGGTTATGGATGGCTTTGAGATCGGTTTCTTTGAAATTTTTTCGTATGAAGCTTACGGGTAAGCTCGGGTAAATCGTACGCGTCCCGCATGTCTTTGGGCAGCCGGATATAGCCGTCCGTGTCGGGGTTGCCGACCGGTTCGGCGGCTTTGCAAAAGGCGTCTTTCAATAGGGTAGCATTGAGTCCGGTATTTGTACCAAGGACAAGAATCAAATGGACGGTGTTACACCCATTTCCTGCAAAAGATGATCGGCCCCATCGATCCCATCCATCACCCATAGCATATAGCGCACATCCACGCTTATGGTCCTGGTCGACTCCGGGTCGAACACGACGTCCGAGGCCACGCCTGCGATGGTCCCATCAAAAGCCAGTCCCACCAGCTCCCCTTGATCATTGAGCGTGGCCGAGCCGGAGTTGCCGCCGGTGATGTCGAGATCGCTCAGGAAATTGACCGGTAACTCTCCGCCCAAAAACTCCTGTGCGTACGGGCCGTACCGACGGGCTTGTATCATCTCAAGCAGCTTCTGAGGAGCGTCAAACGGCTCTTTGTCCCGATTTTTGATGACGATTTGGGCCGCGGTGGTAAAGGGCCAATCCGCTTCCTCACAAGAGGCCGGTTTGAAGCTGCGTACCGTACCGTAGGTAATGCGTAAGGTTCCATTGGCGTCCGGCGAGAGAAAACCGCCCAACACTTCGCGCATACCTTGCGTATAGGCGGGTTTGACCAGCAACAATTTTCCGACCCGGATGTCTTCTTTTTCTTCGTATGCCTTGAGCGCAGGCCGGATCGCCAATGCGGCCCGGATTACGGGATCTTTTCCGGCTTTGAGCTTGGCTAGGGTTGCGTGCTGCAACAATTTGATCCGCAGCGACTCGTCTTCCAAACGGGTAGACGCATATATTTTTTTGAGCGCCCTATCGATCAAGGCCTCGTCAATCACTTGGCGTTTTTTTGCTCCGAGCATCGATCGCAACCATGGACGATCCTTTTCGGGCAACTTGGTCATGCGCAACAAAGACAACTTCATAAGCTCTCGGTCCAGCGTACGATCGTACGACCGGGCAAACGATTTTTGTTGGGCCAACAAATCCGGCATGTCGCGATCTTGATAGCCGGGCTTGCGATCGAGATCTTTTTTGGGGCGTTCCTCGGCCATACGCACGATTTGTAGCGCGGCGCCGAACAACTTTGAGCCGTAGCGGCCGAAAGCAATCTGCCGATCAAACTCACTCAGTGCCGTACTGCGCGCTTCGGCCTGGATTTGCTCCATGTTTTGGATGTCAATCTCATACCCCTCCCGCCCGCGCTCTCGGGCCCAGGCTTTGATTTCGGCATCCAACTTGATCTTACGCTGCATCAGATCCCCTCGGGTCAAACCGGCCAGCAGTCCCTGGGATTTTTCTAGATAGTTTTGGGTAAACTGTTTGGCGACCCCGGCTTTAATCGAAGTGTTCTTATCCGGAGAAGCCAGAAGTTTTTCTATCACTGCATACCGCTGCTTCAGGTATGCAATCACATATGGATAATAGTGCTCTACTTTGTATTTCATCTCGGCCGCGGTCATACTGCGCTCGGTTTTACCCGGATATCCCACCACCATCACGAAATCGCCTCTCTTTATCCCCTGGGTGGATACCTTGAGGTAATGAGCCGGCTGGTAAGGTACGTTGTCGGGGGAATAGTCCGCGGATTTCCCGTCCGGACCCACGTAGGCTCGATAAAACGAAAAGTCGCCGGTATGCCGCGGCCATGCCCAGTTGTCCGTCTCTCCACCATAGTTGCCCACGGATCGCTTGGGCACATACACCAAGCGTACATCCCGGATCTCCAGATACTCGATCAGTTGGTATCGACC
>JBFFBT010000106.1:0-17377 GCA_041560255.1 Myxococcota bacterium
ACGATATCAGCGTAATTCAATCCCCCCCACCAGGAAGACGCGCGATACGCAATATTATCTGCCGATTTACTGATAGGGTGATTCGAGAAGCCATTCAATTGGAGCTCCAGCGTGGCGGACAGGTGTTTTTTCTCCATAACTGGGTACGCAGCCTTCCATCCATGCAACGGTATCTACAAAGGATTGTACCAAATGCCCGCTTTGCTCTGGCGCACGGAAAGATGAATGAAGCCGAGCTCGAAGACATCATGACAAGATTTGTAGATCGAAAAATCGATGTTTTGATCTGCACCACCATCATCGAATCCGGTCTTGACATTCCTTCCGCCAACACAATCATCATCAACAGAGCGGATCGTTTCGGTCTTTCACAGCTACATCAGATTCGCGGCCGGGTGGGCCGAAGTGTCGAGCGTGCATATGCTTATTTTCTCATACCCGGTTTATCAGCCATAACCAAAGATGCCAGGCAAAGATTGGAAGCCTTGTCGGACTACAGTGAAGTGGGTAGCGGATACCAATTGGCCACCCATGATCTCGAGATGCGCGGAGCCGGTAACCTGCTTGGCAAATCCCAATCCGGTCATGTGGCTGCAGTTGGCTTCGATCTGTACAACCGGCTGCTGGAAAGAGCCGTGATGGAAGTCAAAGGCCAAATCAATCAGATCGGTAAAGATCCGGAAGTCAACCTTCCGGTAGCCGGATATCTCCCCGAAGACTACATACCTGATCTGGAGCAACGCCTGGAGCTTTATGCACGCTTGAGTCGTCTGGACACGGAAGAAGAGATTTTCGAGTTGGAGCGTGAAACGGTTGACCGCTACGGTAGTGGCGGAAAAGAAGTCGAAAACTTATTCGAACTGACAGCTTTGAAAATTCAATTGCGTCAGATTGGGGCTACATGCTTGCAAGCCAAAGAGAATCTCCTTACCTTGCAACTGGATCAAGTCGATCAAAATCTTTTGCTGAAACTCAATTCGATCAAAGATATTCGGCCGGAAAAGCTGATAGTAGAAAACAACACCCAAGTCAAGCTGACGATCAAGATCGGCGATCCGCTCCACCTGCTGCAAACTGCCAGAATGTTTGTAAAAAAAATGACTTAAAGCTCCCCGAGCGCTAACCGCGCGGCATGCCGCCGACCGGTATCCAATCAAAGATTTTTACCATATATACGATATGTCTTTCCTCTGCGCCCTCCCATGAACTCGATGCCCTGGTTGATTTTTTGGTTGTCTTCCAGAGTCCATCCGAGCTCACCCCCCTCGATGCCCAACTTCTTGGCTCTTTTGTGGGTTTCAACGTACAACAGCACGCTCAATCCCCCTAAAATACTGCTGCGGTATCGCGGCATGACACCCAAATGTGTCAACCTGGCGGTCTTGAACCGATGACCACCCATTTTCAGCCGATAAATTAATTTCATCAAACCAAAAGGAAATAATTTCCCATCCAGGTCTTTGATAATTTCCATGATGTTGGGTAAGGCAATCATCATACCGGCGGGTTTACCATTGACCTCAGCGATTGCGGTCAACTCTGGTATCAAGATCAGCTTCAACATTTTTGCGGCGTGCTGAACTTCGCTTTCACTCCAAGGCACAAAACCCCAATTTTTACTCCAACAAGCATTGAAAATTTCAGAGACCGTCATGATTTCACTCTGAATATTTTTCACATTCATCGGCCGAACAACCAATCCTTCATATTTACTTACGGCTTTCGCAATTTCCAGAGGTGCTTCGGGGATATCACCAACGGTGTAGATCCAACCAAGAAGATCTTTCTCTTTCTCCAAACCATAGGCTTCCATTAATCTTCCATAATACGCTGGATTGTATGGACACATGATTTGAATCGGCTCATCGTATCCTTCGACCAAGACTCCCAACTCTTCGTTGCTCGAGAAACACTCCGGCCCGATCATCTTGTCGCATCCCTTATCTCGAAGCCATTCTTCGGCAACTTTGAAAAGATCCGTGCTGACGGCATCATCGTCAATGCATTCGAAAAAGCCGAAAAAACCTGTGTTGTCTTTGTGAAACTCGTTGTGTCTGTGATTGATATGTGCGCTGATTCGACCTACGATTTGTCCTCTTTTCTCCGCCAAAAACAAGGCGGCTTCGCCATGCTCGAAAAATGGATTTTTATCAGGATCGATGGTATCGAGTCGATCCATGAGAAGAGGGGGAATCCATCTGGAATCATTTTTGTAAATAAGCCAAGGAACACGCACAAATGCTTTACTTTGGTTCTTCGTCTCGACCTGCTTTATGGTTATCACGGCAACCTCTCAATCTCGATTTGTATGGATCTGAACAGATATTCACCTATGTTGTCTTCAATCCGATTCCAACAACTGCATCAATTGGAAGCCGCTTCATTGATCACCGAATCGGTGGTGTTTTCAGAAACCTCAACTGCAAATTTCTTGATAATATTTTCGAGCTTTCTGCTTAGCTCCGAAGCAGTGGGGATAAAACGTACACCAACTCTTCCGCGTTCATTCATCCATACGACTCTTCCCGGCAGTTCTATCGGTTTTTCCTCTTCCGGCAGATAAATCTTGAAAAGAAAATCCTTACCCACCGGAGGAGGATTGCCACTTTCGATATAAAATCCTCCGGATGAAATATTCTTTGCGCTATCAATGACATAATCACCCTGGATTTCATATGCAACCTGAAAATCGAGGTTGTATCGTTTGTTTTTTCTTTCAACGTCACCAGAAAAATAAGCCGAACACAATGACAAGAGGCACTCGCGTTTTTCAACTTCGGAAGCAAAAAAACCTATCCCCGCTAATTTGGCGATCCCCGCGTCTTTTCGACACCAAAGCACGGCTCCACGTATCCATTGGTCAAATTCCTCACCAGCACACTTCACGCGCAACTCTACAATATCTCCCGGTTCGAGCATGCCGGTGGTCGGCACCATCAATCCTCCATGCGGAGTTGAAGACAAATAATTTTTTCTAAGATGTTCTCCATTTCTAAACTCAGCCGTCAACTTCCGGATCCTCAACTCAACCTTTTTTGACATTTGAAAATACCTCTTGAAAAGAAACGGTGCGAAAGAGTAACAGCAGTACAACCTCAAGGTCAACCATGATTTTCAAACCAAATAACTCACTTTGAAATCCAGTTGAACACAATGGGCTCAAATTGAAGGTTATCTCAATTCATTCGGGATGCAGTCCTCTAAACCAAACTTTCGGCACATCTGATAGAGATCCAAAGACAAAGGACATACAAAATTTTGATATGCATTCTCACCTGAACATTGGAAGCTCACCCTGGAAGCGTGCAAAAAAAATCTCGATCCAAGCATATCGAAGTATCTCTTGGCTCCATAGAGTACATCATTCGCAACAGGATGACCCACAAATCCCAGATGGGCTCTGACCTGATGACGCAGCCCGCTCGAAGTCCTCACAACACATAAAGTCAGGTCAAATCCCGAACCCAACGGTGTTACCCAACTAGAAGCTGATCGAACTCCACGCAAGGATTTTGTCGATTTTTCTACCGATACCTTTTTAGATCGACGGTACCGAGCGCCTAACGATGCCTGAATGTTCATTTCATCATAGATTTTTCCTTCAACCAGTACGATGTATTCTTTAACGATTTTTTTGCGGTTGAAAGCATCTCTCAACAAACCATAGCACCTATCGTTGCAGGCGACCAAAACAAGTCCCGATGTATAACGATCCAGTCGATGAACGATAGCTGGATTGGTAGGATCGCCTACTTCATAGAGATCGGGAAATTTCTCCCCCAACCACGTCAACAGCGAGGTCTTTCTACCTCGTTTGGAAGGAAAAACATCCAGACCGGATGGTTTGTACACAACCAATACATCTTCATCCTGGAAAATGACTTCGGGAGTTTGACTATAACTCGGTGACATTTTAGAGCTCTTCAATCAAACTTCGGCCATTTCGAGCTCCAATTGAGTTTTTGACTTTTGGATCTTCCTCACAATCCGTAAAACACCAATGATCGCCGAATTGCCGATACAGCAGCCATCTCGTGCCACACAACTTCCAAACCTGAGATACCGTCTTTTCTTCTAACACGGTAGATGGTAACCAATAATACTGTATTATAGCGGTTATGATTGCCACTTTTTTGGTTTCTTTATACTCGATCTGCCGGATTTCCCAATCCACAACATTGAGTTTTTCCTTGGCTCGATCCAGCCAACGCTGAAAAGCCGGAGCCAAGCTGGAATCCACAGCCGCGGTAGCGCTTTCGTAATAGCGCCAGCGAATATCGTGCTGAAACTGATTTACCATAGCGTTCAGATCAGACCCGGGTGATTTGTTCACGGAAGCACAAGCAGCCAAAAGGGTTGAAAACACGACCAGGCATATATGTCGAGTCCATATTTTTCTTATTAGCATTTGATTCATGTCAACCTTTCGTGTTAAAGATTTTATAAAAAGGAGTCACACATGAACGAATGTATTTTTTGCAAGATCATTTCTAAAGAGATACCGGCTGATATTGTCTTTGAAGACGAACATTGTCTCGCATTCAAAGACATTCATCCTACGGCTCCCGTCCACGCGCTCATTATCCCGAAGCATCATATCCCCACATTAAATGACTTGACCTCGTTGGACGTCAATATCATAGGTCATATCGTCAACACTGCAATAACCCTATCAAAAAAACTGGGTATCGCCGAGGATGGATACCGTTTGGTGGCCAACTGCAACAAAGACGCGGGCCAAGTCGTCTATCATGTACATTTTCATCTTTTAGGGGGTAGACCATTTTCGTGGCCTCCAGGATAGGAGTTGACGCCATTATATACTTGCCCATCGGATAAGCAAAATACAAAGAACAGCCTCTTTGACCAATATAATGACAACTCATCGAATCCAATATGATGTATGTTTTAAAAATAATACAAGATGGGATGAATAAACATTCACATATGCAGCTTGCCGGATATATAAAAGTTTCATCAATGATTTTATTATAAATATGTGAAATAAAATTGTAAAACATTTGACTTATGAAGTACTATTTGTTTATAGGTAAAATAAATATTGTTTTTTATCTATATGCCTGGAGGTGATCGTGGCAAGAAAATCGAATATACAAAATATGATCGGATCATTGCTTTCGCAGATCAGCGGAGAAATAGCCCGAGGCGTGACCCAAGGAATCGAACGATCGGGATTGCTCGGAACGCTAAAAAAAGCCGCCAGTGTATCCGGTAAAACCAAAACCGGCGGAAAAAAACGAGGCGCCAAGAAAAAGAAGCCCACCAATTGTTCGGTAAAAGGGTGCAATTTGCCCGCCCGCACCAAAGGCCTGTGCACCAAGCACTACCAACAAAAACGTTACGCCGAGCTCAAGAAAAAAGGCACCGACAAAACACCGGTCAAAAGGCCAGCCAGAAAACCGGCGAAAAAAACAGCCACAAAAACAAAATCCATCAAGAAAAAAGCCGCCGACAAGAAAGTCAAAGCAGATAGAGGCAATTGCAAAATGGCTGGTTGCACAAACCCAGTGCACGCCCGCGAGCTGTGTGGACGTCATTTCATGGAGTGGGTGCGCTCAAGAAAGAGCTAGTTCGGTTTAACCGAGAGAACATTTTGCGCTGTGACGATGTTTGCCAACCGGGTAGTGATTCGCCGGATGTAGGACGACCATCTATTCAACTACGACGCAACGATTTGTAGGGTGCGGGGGAAATCCCCACCTGTATTGATAGCATTTGGAATCAGACCAACATATCAAACCCTTTACAAAGAGCGCCTAAAATCACAACGTGGAATACTCGCTGAAAAAATTCCTAGACCGAAGTCTCCCCGCGTGAAGTGCGGAGAGTAACATAAACAAGGAGTTACATATAGATAAGTGAACGTGTTGACATGTAAACGAACGAATGAAAACATCCTTTTGCGTGGATACCTAAAGAACTTGGGCCTAGATATTATTTTCAGACAATTGTTAGTATAATTAGTTCATTCAGAGATTTTGTATTCGACCTAAATTAAAAACAGTGTTTTTACTAAATTTAATTCGCACTAGTCTCAAACAGCGATTTTAAAATAACCTTCAAGCCCGAGATTTTTCCCGCACGGAGAGAAGATAAACATGGAGTTATGCATCGATAAATGTGCGTGCGAAATATTTAATATCATCAATGAAAACAGTCACCTACGCAATTGCCGAGAAACTCCGGTATCTCTCTATTGATCACATCGCAGTGCGACAAGTAAAGGCGGGCTGAATCGGAGATATTCGCGAGATCTCAATATTTCATTTGTTCATCTTCTACAATGGTTGCTTGGAAATCCTATTCATCTCATACCGGTGGAGTGGCAGCCTTTTTATTATTATCTTCCTTTTTCTGTTTCTGATCGTTTACGCCGAAAGCTGTTGCCAGTGGCTTGGAGCTACTGCTCAAATCCTGCATTTTGCAGGATCCATCAAATACAACACCTTTTTCTATTGTCAAAGATGGGGTTTGAATATTTCCGATGACCCTTCCTGGATTTCGAATCTCCACCCCGTGTTTGGCCCGAATGTTGCCTTTTACTTCACCGTTGACAATAATGGTACCAACATCCATTTCGGCGGACACTTTGGCACCTTCACCTACCACCAGCACGGAATCAGAGTGTATCTCGCCAGAGAACACTCCTTCTATACGCAATTCTCCTTCAAATTGCAGTTTACCTTCAAACTCCGAGCCTTTTCCTAGAATGGTGGTGATATCATCTGATTTTAGATTCATGGTGGCCTCCTTTTTTGTTGGTACCATGGGATACTCCTTGGTTGTTATGTATGCCTCTTTCGGCATTTTGTGTGATTCACCTTCAGACGATTTTACGTCCTTTTTGACGAAAAGTTTCACGGAATACTATCTCCCCTCGACAGCTTGAAGAATGCGATCCAGCTCCTGTTCTGAATAATAATGAACGATGATCTTGCCTCCTTTATTCCCTCTTTTCAAATCCACCTTGGTACCAAAAGTTCTCTGTAACGATTCGATTAGGCGAAAATCCGATTGGCTGTACTCATGCTGGCGCGGTTTTTTCCTGACCTTCTCTTTTGCTTCCGGAGCCATTCTGGCAATTTCTTCACATTGCCTGACACTTAGTTTTTCATGAACGGCCCGCCGAGCCAAGGATATCTGAGAGGTTGCACCGGATACTGCCAATACGGCTCTAGCATGACCCATGGTCAGCTCGCCGGTTAACATATACTGTCTTACCTCCAAAGGCAACTTAAGCAGCCGGAGGAGATTCGCTACCGAGCTTCTTTGTTTTCCAACCCTGCGAGCCAATTCTTCCTGCGTCAATCCGTGATCTTCAATGAGTTGCCGATATGCCTCGGCTTCTTCCAAAGGATTCAAATCCTCTCTCTGGATATTCTCGATGAGAGCCAGTTCATACACTTCGGACTCGCTCAATTCTTTGACCATAACCGGCACGGTATCGAGACCCGCTATTTTTGCGGCTCTCCAACGCCGTTCGCCCGCGATGATTTGATACCCTTGGTCGTGTTTACGCACAATCAGTGGGTGTATAATGCCCTTGGAACGAATGCTTTCGGTAAGTTCCTGGAGTTTCTGCTCGTCAAAATTTTGGCGGGGTTGTTCTTTGTTTGGTTGGATTTCATCGATGCGGCATTGAAATAGGCCTCCAGATCCCGATGAAGCTCCCATGGTCGCCCTAGGTATAATGGCTCCGAGCCCCCGGCCCAATACTTTTTTCTTTGGTCCACCCTGCAATGTGGTCATGAATTTTTACTTCCCGTAGCGTGTAAAATTTCTCGTGCCAACTCCAAATACGTCTGCGAGCCGGCTGATTTGATGTCATACAGAATGATGGGCTTTCCAAAGCTGGGAGCTTCAGACAGCCGAACATTCCTGGGGATCACGGTATCGAAAACTTTACCATTGAAGTGTTCTTTTACTTCTTCTGCAACCCGATGCGATATGGCGTTGCGCCGATCAAACATCGTCAGCAATATTCCCTCGAGATCCAAATCCGGGTTGACACCATTTTTTATCAACTCAATGGTTCCAAGCAGGCTGGAGAGTCCCTCGAGAGCATAGTACTCACATTGAAGCGGCACGAGCACCGAATCCGCGGCAGTCAAGGCATTGACCGTAAGCAACCCCAAGGATGGTGGACAATCCACGAAGATAAAATCGTATCGTTCCCTGATTTCACTCATTGATCGTTTAAGTATGGACTCTCTTTGATCGAGCTCTAAAAGCTCGACCTCGCCGCCATATAGGCTTTTATCGGCCGGCACCAATTTCAAACATGAAAGCTCCGTATCGTGAACAACGTCATTGATTCTGCAGATGTTGAGCAACACCTGATAGAGACTGGATCTATTCTCTTCAAGATAGACTCCCAGGCCGGTAGTAGCATTGGCCTGAGGATCTCCATCGATCAAAAGCACTTTTTTTTCCGCAACCGCCAATGATGCCGACAGATTGATGGCCGTGGTCGTTTTTCCAACCCCTCCTTTTTGATTGGCTATGGCGATAATTTTACCCATTCTACACCAAACCCCTTCACGATTAAGAGGTTACCCCAAAGGTAATGATAAAATAACTACCACAACTCAAGCATCAGACCAAGGTATTAATCTCAGGATCCACCTGCATGAAATCCGGCTGGAACCTGAGATTCATCTCGGTTGCAGATTTGTGTTTTGCTCCATAGATCGAGTAAGTCTTGCATGTAATCCATATGGTTATATTACAAGCGTTCACACTAGGGTGAACGCTTGCGTAATATTTCACTTCCCGTCTTAGATTTTCCTGAGGCAAATCAACGAACGCTCTTTTCGGCAAAACGGTAAACTGTAATGATGGACAAAATGGAACTTGAATTCAGCCGGAGTATGGTAACTCCAACCGGATCGCCCTTCCAGTTTATGGTTAAAAAACAGCCATAAGTTTCCACCCGGTGCCACCAATCGGCTACCAATATCCATCCAGGTAATCGGGGGAAACGCTGCTTTGGAAACCACATCGGTCCATAATGATCTTTCCGAAACCTCTTGATCACCGATTCGAGCATGTCGAATCTCAAGGCCGGATTTTAAACCCATTTCAAATGCTGTTTGTTTTAGAAAGACAACCTTTTTTCCCCGAGATTCACTTAACCTCACCTGTAAATCGGGTGAAATGGCCTTGAGCACCAACCCAGGAAATCCAGCCCCGGTTCCGACATCATGCAAAAAGGCATTTCGATCAAGCAGCGGCAACAAACAGGCAGAGTCCAAATAGAGGAGCTCTGCCATGTCGATGGGATTCGATATGGCGGTCAAATTCATTTTGGAGGACCAAAGGACGACTTTTCTCCAATGCAACTTCAAGCGTGTCAAACCATCATCGGGAAGATCGATTCCTAGACGGTCGGCGCCTTTCTCAAGCGCTTTTCCAAAAGTATCTTCATCTACTTCGACCGGATGCATGTTCATCACTCCAGGGATTGCATCACGTTGTTCCACGTGGAACAAACCTGACAATCTAGGTCCAAACGGTCTTGTTGTTCGTTCGCAAGCGTTCACCCTAAAATGGCGGTGACTCTTGAGATTTCGAGAACTTGTCTGAGCAGGGTTTACAAGCAATCGATTTTTGATTGCTTGTAAACCCGCGAGTTTCGCAGAAATTGAAAGAGTCACCGCCATTTTAGGGTGAACGCTTGCGTTCGTTCATTCTGAAATCAAAACTTCACATTCTCAATTTTCACTGATCACAAACAAGCAGTTTTCAACCACATGATTCCCATTCTCCATCGCAAAACCAGCATCTTGCTAGGGTGACCTGTTGGTATTTTTCTTCAGCCAAATCGATAATACCATCAATGCCGCCGGCGTCATACCATCTATGCGGCTTGCTTGTCCAAGGGTCACGGGTTGTATCAATTTGAGTTTCTCGGCAAGCTCCCTCGACAATCCAGGAATTTCCATATAATCGATCGTCTGGGGAATCCGTCTTTTCTCCAAGTGTGACAGCTTTTCGATTTCCCGGTTTTGTCGCGCGATATATCCTTTGTACTTTACCATGGTCTCGACTTGTTCCATTTCATCCCGAGACAATGATTCCGGCAAGAGCTCAGCCAATTGATCCAATTTTATCTCCGGACGCCTGAGTATTTTTTCTATGGTTTGTTTCTGACCAGATTCCGGATCAGGTATCCAGGTTTGTTCCAGATTATCAATATATCGTTCAACCCTGCGCATGGATGCCATTCTGGATTCGAGGTGATCTTGCCCAACGATACCTATCTTTTTCACAACATCCATGAGACGATGAAAAGCATTGTCTTCTCTCAACAAGAGTCGAAATTCGGCTCGAGAGGTAAACATCCTGTAGGGCTCATTGGTCCCTTTTGTCACGAGATCATCTATCATAACCCCGATGTATGCCTGATTCCTTTCTAAAACGAGAGGTTGTTTTCCCATCAGGTCGAATGCTGCGTTGACTCCCGCTATGAATCCTTGACCCGCAGCCTCTTCGTAGCCACTCGTTCCATTGATTTGACCAGCCATAAAAAGACCTGGTACGATTTTCATCTCGAGACTGGGTTTGAGTTGGGTTGGTTGGATATAATCATACTCAATGGCGTATCCGTAATGAATGATTCGGGCCTGCTCCAGGCCTGCAATCGAACGCAAAAATTTTTCTTGAACATCTCTCGGAAGGCTTGTGGAAATACCATTGGGATAAAACACTTCTCGAGACAAATCCATGGGCTCTAAAATTACTTGATGCCTCTCTCGTTGAGGAAACCGTACAACTTTATCCTCGATTGAAGGACAGTATCTAGGTCCAGTTCCCCGAATCACACCTGAATAGAGAGGCGACCGGTCCAACGCAGATGTAATGATTGCGTGGGTATTTGGGTTGGTCTGGGTGGTGTAACACAGAACCTTGTCAAGTGACCGCTGGTGCGGCTCATGGGAAAACGGTAAGTAGTTTTCTTCTGAACACTGTGTTTCCACCTTCGATGTATCTACCGAATCCGCGCTTATCCGAGGAGGCGTGCCGGTTTTAAATCTTCCTAGTGAAACTCCCAATGATGATAAGCTATCTGTCAATCCAAACGTGGGTGGCTCTCCGATTCTACCCGCTTGAATTTTTTCCTCGCCGATGTGAATGAGACCTCGTAAAAATGTTCCGGTCGTGAGTATGACCCTCCTGGCAGTAATGCCTACACCGCCTGCCAAGACCACTCCATTGACTCCTCGATCATCTGTGTTGAGCTTCTCAACCATACCTTGAATCAGGGTCACTTTTGGGCACGCACTCAAGGCGGACAGCATATGCCGATGGTAGGATCCAATGTCACACTGAACCCTTCTGGCCCGCACCGCAGGACCCTTGGATGCATTGAGTCTCCGGTAATGGATTGTAGAGGCGTCCGCGGATTTTCCCATTTGTCCACCCAGGGCATCCAATTCTCGAACGATATGACTTTTGGCAATACCTCCTATGGCAGGATTACACGACATGGCCGCAACCCGGGATTCGTTCAATGTTATCATGGCCGTCGATGCACCCAACCGCCCAGCCGCCAATGCAGCTTCACATCCGGCATGTCCGGCTCCGACTACGATGACATCAAATTTTGTATTCATGCTCTTTATGTTCAGGGGGACGGCTTCCCCCAAAACAGACTCCATGGTTCCACGTGGAACATTCATTTACCGATACAAAATTCGCTAAAAATAACGTCCAAGATATCTTCAGCCTCCAGACTCTCGCCTAAAATGCAGTTGGTTTCAGTTATCGCGGCCTTGAGGTCCTCGGCTGCGAGCTCTATTTGTTTCGCACGCATCCGCTGACCCGCCTGTTCTAGACTTTCCTTGACCCTGCATATCATGTCTTTTTGTCGCATGCTGACAGGAATTCCGCTTGCCGGCCCGTATTCTTCTATCAAGGTATCGGATATCTTCATTTTAAGCTTCTCCAAACCTTGGCCGGTTTTCGCGCTCACAAACATCATCTTGCCTTCATCCTGGATTGAGTGAACGTGTTCTACTTGATCCGAACGAGCGAGATCAACCTTGTTTACAATATACATAGTAGGCTGTACGGGTAGGGGCAACATGCTTTTTTGTTTTTCAAAATCACCTTCCGAAAAATCCATTACCCATAAGAGAACGCTGGCATCTTTTATTTTTTCTTTTGCTACCAGTTCTGATTCTCGTTCAGCTTCACTCGAAAGCTCTCTCAGCATCAACCCTGCGGTATCGACAATATTAATCCTCAATCCGTTCAACAGTATCATAGTGTGTATCGCGTCCCTGGTAGTACCCGGTTCTCGGGTAACAATAGAGATTTTTCTTTCGGCAAGTGCGTTCATAAGGCTTGATTTTCCGACATTCGGTCTTCCTGCCAGTACGATATCATGTTCGAGTTGGGAATCTTTGCGTATGGATTTTTCAATTTTTTGGGCTTTATCCAGCATCGATCCAATACCCTGTGTGCCTTGCTCGACTTCATCCACGTCATCCGGAAAATCTATGGCGGCCTCAAGCCTTGCCAAACCAACCATCATATCCTTTCGCAATGTTTTCAGTAAGGCACCAAACTCACCACTCAACAACTTGGCTGCACCCTTTACCTCATCTTTGGTGGCGGCATTGATGAGACGCAATACTCCCTCAGCCTTGCTTAAATCCATTTTGCCGGATTCGAATGATCTTCTTGTAAACTCACCTTTTTTGGCAGGCCTTGCTCCGGCTTTTAGCATTTCCTCCATGACCACTTCCACAATGCCTTCTCCACCGTGGCAATGTATTTCTACCATCTCCTCCCCGGTGTACGTGTTGGGAGCTGGAAAAAACACTACCAAAACCTCATCCAGTTTGTTTTTGTTTTCGTCCACCAACCATCTTCTACACAACTTTCGAGGTGATTTTCTGGGATCTCCGATTTTGATATCCAAGACTCCGGCGAGGATTTCTCCCGCTCGCATCCCGCTCATCCGAACAACTGCGATGGCGCCCTTGCCTTGGGGTGTGCTGCATGCCACAATCGTATCGTTCATGGATATCATTCTCTTTTAATACATCAGTCCTTTGTGATCATATTTCGATCGGGTCACATTCATTCTATCCTACATTGAAATATTGTAAGCCCACCAAATATATACAATGACATCGTCGTGGGCCGTTTTGCTATCGATGCTATGGGTTGATCGATTGAGAGCATTAAGATTTCTGGTTGGAGCTTTTTTCTCTGTTTTCTTCCAAACAAATTTTCTTTAATTCTTCGCGGTTTTTTTGAATGTAGGCCTCTACTTCGTCTTCGGTAATCTCCAAATCCGTAAGCACGCCTTGAAAAACCGTTTGGAATCCCAAATCCAGATTTCCGGTCATAAGCTGATATTTAAGCCGTACGATTGCCGCCCTATGAAGTCGATCTCTTTTATTGCTTTTGGTCGGATCCATGATCAACCGCGGGTTCTACCGTTAATATTCTAAATTGCTTTTTTCCGGATCCCTTCGTCGAAATCTTGTCGCTCTCACTCAAACCCATGTGAAGAATTCTGCGATCCTGAGAATCCATCATATGAATATGCAAGCTTTTTTTCATTCTTATCACGCTATTTTCTATAGCATGAGTGAGCTCTCCCATATCCTGGCATCTGTCCTCTAATTTTCCACCAATATCGACGATAAACCGGCCTTGTTCCGCCCCGAACCTTGCCATGGCTCGATTGACCAAATGTTGAATGGCGCCTCTCAACTCCCGGCCCCTTCCCTTTTTAAGATCCAAGCTCTGGTTTTTCATTTCGACGGACAGAATATACTGATCTTTTGAAATCTTGCAGGTGGTCTGGGTATCAATCATCATCCTTTTAAATATACCGTCTACCAAATATGAAGCATACTGTGGCGGATCGGCTGGTGTATCTGCGACATCATGAGCGTCTTCTTTTTTCCCTTGCTTTTTGTGTTGCTGATTGTGCTTCTCATCAAACTCTACAATAATGGCTACCTTCTTTTTAGATGCTCTTCCGAGCTCTTGTTCAACCACTTGATAATGAAGTTCTTCCTTGGGTATGGACAACGCCGACGATGCCTTGCACAACACCTCTTCCAGACTGTCATCGAAAAATTCTTTTTTTATTTTTGTCACTTTTTCAACCTTGGCTTTTGTTCACAACCGGAACTGGCTGGCTCTTCACTCGATTGTACACTACCTGGTGTCCGATCGACAAAATGTTGTTCACGAAAATATACAACACCAATCCCGAAGGGAGATATAGCATGATGAACGTGAAAAAAATCGGCATGAAATACATCATCATCTTGGCTTGTTGGTTGTCCATCGCTGTAGGTGAAAGTTTTTGTTGCAAAAACATCGATGCGCCCATGACGATCGGCATGATATAGTACGGGTCCCGATAAGAAAGGTCATCAATCCATCCACCAATGAACGGCGTTTGATACAGCTCTACGGACGAAAACAAAACTCTATACAGCGCAAACCAAATCGGCATTTGGAGCAACATCGGGAAACATCCACTCATGGGATTTACTTTGTTTGCCTTGAACAACTTCATCATTTCTTCATTGAGCTTTTGCTTGTCTTCGGCGTACTTCTTTTTCAAATCATCCATAATAGGCTTCAGTTTTCCCATTTCCTTCTGTGATTTCATCATCTTCTGAGTGAGCGGCAGCAAAAGAATCTTGATAATGACGGTGAGGAAGATGATTGCTACGCCCCAGTTTTTTAGTATTCCTTGGATGGCTTTCATCAACCACAGCATGGGATAGCACAAAAAGCTCAACCATCCAAAATCAACCGCTTCCGAGAGCATGGCATCGCCGTTTGTTTGTCCAGCTCCACCTTTTACTTTTTGAAGCCATTCGAGTTTTTTCGGTCCCACAAAAAGCCTAAATCGATGGGTCACAGAACCACCCGGAGGTATGGTTGCTTCCGGGTACATAATCGAAGCTCTCATACGATCGTTTTGACCGGCTTCCAACATGCAAACCGCTTTCTCTACGTCCAAAGCCGTCATCGATATTAGAAAATATTGTTCGCTAATGCCCGTCCAGAAAACCGTGGGCTCCCACATCTGTTTCAGTCCCGGTTTCGGTTCGAGTTGCTCCAAACCGCCGTTGACCCGGCAGACCGGCGATCTTGGTGAAGAAGCGCTGGCTGGTACACAACCACTCATGCATCCCTGTTGGTTGTCTACTTTTTGGAAAACCGAGGTTGTATCCAAAATGATTTGTTCTCGTAGGCTTTCATCACTTCGATTGGCGAGCTCGACTTCCAGATCAATAATGAACGAATCTTCGTTTATTGAATATTTCTTTGTTATAACGGGAAGTTGCTTTTCTTCGTCGTCTACATATTGGAACCATACCTGGTTTTTACCACTTTCCACGATCGACCAATCCGTATTATCCGGCATGATGAAGTCGGTGTTTTTATCATTGAAACGCAGGTGAAAAAGTTGGGTATCTTCTCCGTTTTTGGATACCAAATCCTTGGGATCCGATTCTTTTAGCTTTTTGTTTTCGGTTCTTTCCTTGTACTCTTTCACAATGAAATTTTTCAAACTCGCACCCCGGGTACTCCAAACCGCTTCAAACTTTTCGTGATCAATCCTCACGGTCTTCTCCCCAGGTCTTTCGTTTTTCTCTTTTTTTTCTTTAACCGGTTCTCTTTTTCCATCCCCTTCTTTTTGATCTTCCGGCTCGTACCCCGAGGTCCCCGATGAAACTGTTTCATCTACTTTTTCATTGCTTTTCAATGGTTTTTCTAAAAAATAGGCTTCCCATATCAAAAGAACACCTATACACAGCAAAACAGCAATAATGGTTTTCTTTTCCATTTTTTATCCCAATGCTCAACATGTCTTCGGAACCTGTCACGGAACCGGATCAAATCCTCCCGGGTTGAGCGGCTGACAACGCACCAATCGCTTCGCGATCAACCAGCAAGCTTTGTGAGTTGTGTGCTTTTTCAGACAACCGATTGCATATTCGGAGCAACTCGGATGAAACCGACATCTCATTCCAAACAGAGGTGATAACCACCTCTGATACGTTCTCAACAATCTTACAAGTATGTTTTTCAATTTCCTACATTCCGCCCGATTCTGCTGTTTTGTATCTCTCTCAATATTTTTGCATAATCCAGCTTTCTGGTTGTTCTTTTGGGAATGATCACGTAATCCACATTTTGATCGAACAAATGTTTGTTTTGCCGAAACACTTCGCGTATCAGCCTTTTCAGCCTATTTCTTTTGACGCTGTTTCCCACTTTTTTGCTTACTACGATGCCCAGCCTGGTTCTGCCTATTTTTCCCTGAAGCGACAATACCAGCATGCTCTGCGTAGTAATCTTTCTACCCAATTTCTGAACTCTTTTGAAATCCGATCTTTTGAGTAAGCGATCTTCTTTGGGGAACGACGCTCCATGTGCCCGGCTTTTTTGTTCCAAATTACTTGTTTTTTGACAATGCGACGGTGAGTCGTTTCCTGCCTTTAAGACGACGCCTTTGGATAACTTTTCTACCACCTTTTGTTTCCATTCTGGCCAGAAAACCGTGTTCTCGAATTCTTTTTCTTCTTGTGGGTTGGTATGTTCTTTTCAATTGTCTCTACCTCTCTTTTCCTTCCGTCTTCCACTCCAACGGTAAACAGGCATTTGAACCACAGGCTTACATGTGTGTCAAGCCAATAGAGCCAACATCCATGCCTTATACCTACCTCATGATTTACATTTCAATTTTTTAACTGATTTTTTTTTCCCTTGAAAGATGATCGCCTTTCTGCTATCTATTTACGTCTCGACTGTCGGTCAATCTCCGCTTTGTGTTGATAATTATAAGGTTAAGATGGATATGTTGCGCGTAAAATATTGTAATGATTGCTATAATAAGTTTTCCACACCTGTGGATTGTTTTTATCTCTTGGTAAATTTCTTTTTTGCTTTTTAACTTCATCATCTTACGGATGTCATCATGGATCATCTTTGGCCTGAGGTCTTGGCTGCCATTGAAAAACGAGTCAATGCGAAAAACTATCATACTTGGTTCAAACCCTTACGCTTCATCGAATCGACCGACGATTCTATCTTTTTGGGCGTACCCGACCGGTTTACCCGAGACTGGCTGAATGATCATGGTCTCAAAGACATTGTGCAACAGGAATACTCCAATCTTCTTTCTCGTGAAATACGAGTCATTTTAAGGGTCGTGGAGTTATCCCCGCCCGTCCAATCCAACAACGATACTCCTGATAAAAATATGGTTTCAACTTCAGCCAACCTACAAAATCACCGCGAATCCGGCCTGAACCCCAGACACAAGTTTGAAGATTTTGTCGTTGGTAACTCCAACCAACTTGCG
>JBFFBT010000107.1:0-17369 GCA_041560255.1 Myxococcota bacterium
AAGCAAGAAGCAGACAAAACATCACCTGCAACTCATACATCCTAATCATAAAAAATGAACCTAAAGAAGCGAAACAAATACTCCAAAGAGAATATGCAATAACAAAAGAAGATAGACTATTAAAAAGAAACATAGATAAATGAAAAAAAACGAGAGATGTGATTAGATAAATTACACTATTCAACGCAAAACCTATCCATTTCGATGACTTTCCATCATTAAAAAGACTCATCATCGCGTGCAACAACCAATAATAAAGTGGAGGGTGAACATCAATTGCAGTATTATTACTAACTTCTGAGAAGGACCATTTATTATTATTATTCAATACATATAGGTTAGCTAGATTTTCTTGATTCTTGTGCCATTTGTTATTATTTTTATCTAAATACTGCATATAATCGACAAGATTGGCAGATGCAATTTGAAAAGAATATGTACCATCAAAATGCAGTGAATCTTGATCAACATATAATACAGACCTCATTATCATCGAAAGAATAAAAAGACCAAACAACACGTAATATTTCGAAAACCAAGGAATTTGGACACGCCTTTCTTCAATCATACTTCCTCCAAAAACAAACGTATTCTTTTATTATACAATTCTGGCTTGAAAAAGATCGTGCAGTCTAAGAAGACCTTTTAGATTAAAACTCGCGTCAATAATTGGCAATTGCGATATTTGATTTTTTCTGTTTTCCATGAGGCCAATCGCATCTATCGCCAACGAACCAATACAAATTGACACAGGATTAGCAGTCATAATTCTTTTTACTTGGCAAGTAAAAAGTTTCCCTTCATATTTCTCAATAGCCCTTCGCAAATCTCCATCTGTAATAATACCTCTGAGCCTTCCATCTATGTCTACGACACACACTGCACCCAACCTTTTACTTGTCATCTCAATAATAGCTTCTTTCATACTTGCATTTTCTTCCACCACTGCACTAGCTTCCCCAGAATGCATAATATCTTCAACCCTTAGAAGTAGTCGTCTTCCCAATGATCCGCTTGGATGTAACTGTGCGAAATCATCTCTAGTAAAGCTCCTCTTTTTTAGCATAACAACAGCCAGAGCATCGCCTATAGCCAACAAAGCTGTAGTGCTCGCGGTCGGGGCAAGATTGTTGGGACAGGCTTCTTTCTCTACACTGATATCAATCACAATGTCTGCACAATGACCAAGTGTAGATTCAGGATTACCTGTGATAGCTATGATGTGTACTCCTATTCTCTTGATACTTTTTATAATCCTGATTATCTCTTCTGTCTCTCCGCTTTTAGAGATCAGTATGACGATGTCTCCTCGCATCAAAATACCAAGATCTCCATGAACTCCCTCTGCAGGATGCATAAAAATGGCAGGAGTACCCGTGCTTGCCAATGTTGCGGCGATCTTTCTACCTATCAACCCTGATTTTCCAAGTCCGCTCACTACGACCTTTCCCTTGCAATGACAGATGAGATCAACCGCGTCGATAAAACTTTGCCCAAGCTTTGCTTTTACTTGATGTATTGCGTCAGCCTCTATGTCGAGAACTCGTCTGGCTTCTTCCAAGATATCCATTACGACTTCCTGATCAAATCATGAACTACTTTTACTTGCTCCAACAAGCCTGCAAGTTTGTCCAATGACAACATATTCGTACCATCGCATTTGGCGGCTCGTGGATTGTCGTGCACTTCCAAAAACAATGCATCGATCCCCACCGCCGCTGCGCCTCTTGTCAAATAAGGAATGAATTCGCTTTGTCCACCCGACGATGAACCGAGTCCTCCCGGCAATTGAAGCGAGTGAGTGGCGTCAAACATGGTCGGATAGCCCATATTTCTTAACATGACCAATGATCGCATGTCCACCACCAGATTGTGATATCCAAACGTATGTCCTCTTTCTGTAAGAATAATTCGGCGATTATCACAAGCTTCGGCTTTCCTGATGACGGCCTGCATATCATCAGGCGCCATAAATTGCCCTTTTTTGATGTTGATAGGTTTTTTGGTCTCAGCAGCTTTACAGATGAGATCGGTTTGTCGGCATAAGAAAGCAGGAATCTGAATAATATCAACTAGTTTAGAGATTTCTTCGATCTGACTTACATCATGTACATCCGTAAGGATAGGAATATCAAGTTCTTGTTTTACTTTTTGGAGTATATCGAGACCTTTTTTAAGGCCGGGTCCCCTATAAGAGTCGATAGATGTCCGATTGGCTTTATCAAAACTGGCTTTAAGGATATATGGAATGGATAGTTCTTCTGTGATCTTTTTAATGCGACTTCCCAACCAAAGAAGGTGTTGCTCGCTTTCAATCACGCAGGGCCCTGCCATCAAGACCAGAGGGTAGCCTTTTCCGATCTTGATGTTTCCAATCTCAACGATATGCATCATCAATCCTCAATGATTTCAAAGCTTGATCGAGCTGCTCGGGTGTGTCGATCCCGACAGAATCGTATACGGTTTCAATAACCTTTATGCAATATCCATGTTCCAACACCCTCAGTTGTTCAAGTGATTCGGTTTGCTCAAGCATTGTCGGATGCAATTTGGTCAATTTCAAGAGAAAAGGTTTTCTGTAGGCATACAAACCTATGTGCTTGAAAAAATAGAATTTATTCCCCTCTTTAAAGTAAGGGATTGAAGCTCTCGAAAAATACAGGGCATTGCTGAAATTGTCTACAACGACTTTTACCACGTTCGGATTTTTTAGATCATTCAGTACATCAGATTTTTTCATAAGGGTAGACATCTGTACGTCCGGCTCTTTGACCAGTGGTGCAACTACTTCCTTGACGGCTCTTGGGTCGAGAAATGGTTCATCGCCTTGAAGATTGACCACAATGTCAAAATCCATCTTGCTCGCAACTTCTGCTACCCGATCGGTACCACTTTGATGCTTTTTAGATGTAAGCATGACATTTCCGCCAAAATCTTCGACAACCCGAAATATTCTCTCATCATCGGTGCCGACAACCACTGCGGAGATATCCGGCACTTTTTCAGCAACTCGATATACATGTTCGATCATGGTTCGATTTCGAAACATTACCAGAGGTTTACCGGGAAACCGGGTTGAACCAAATCTTGCTGGAATCACAATGATTGTGCGCGGTATTTTCATCATGGAGTTTCCATCCTGTTTGTAGTTTTTTGGTTTTTTTTTGTCAAATCCAAAGATTTTATGGTAGTTGTCTATGAATCACACGAGAAATCTCTGTTGTCGTTAGATGGTAGGATCGCGTGGATAACACACTAAAATGACTACAGTAATTGTTTTTCAAAGGACTATCGATATGAGGCTTATACCCTACAGACGATTAAAATGGATTGTCTCGATTCTTGTCATGATGCTTTGTATGGCATGCACATCCGATGAGACCAAAACTCCACAAAATCATACACTTACAAAAACATCCCTAACTCAACAAGAAGTAATTAAAGACGTTCAAGATCAGCCCGCGACAAAAAACGATGCATCAGTTCAGAATAATTCAAATGATTCGCTGGACCCGGTGGTGATCGATCTAAGCGCCAAAACTTCTCCTGAACCAGAAAAAACCAAACAAATCGCACAATTAAAATCAAAACCAAAAATCAAGAAAAAACAACAGGAACATGCAACCCAAAGCCTTAATCAACTATCCCGCCAAGATATCGCGACAGTGCTTCGAAAACACCAAGCGTCATTTCAACAATGTGCGCTTTCGTATTTCGAGAAAAATCCTTCCGAACAAGAGATCAACCTTCAATTGGAGCTCACCATCGCATCAACTGGTAAAATAACCGTTTTTAGGATGTTACCGGATCACCATGAAACTTCCTCTTTGGGTTTGTGTTTTCAGCAAAAATCTCGACAAATTCGCTTTCCCCGTCACCGCGACAAAAGCGTATCCATCTCTTTTCCTTTGAAGTTTCAGGCAGTTAAGGAGTAAATGGATCTATCCAAGCTGTCTTAGAAAATATATCGGACCGGTCTTCTTCCCCATCAAACAAAATATCAGCAGTGTTCCTCTTTTCAGTCCAGATTTTTCTTGCTTGAAAAATCCTCGATTATCTAAGTGAATCGGCTCCTGATTGACAGAAAGCCCAAATCCCTTTGCAACCCGACCTTTGATTTGTATGTTGCCATCTCTGGGTTGTTGCCCGGTCCGAGGCGCGTCAATTTTTAATAACTGAATGATTTTGTTATCTTTTGATTGATATTTGTACACATTGGGATCCATGTCGATCCACAACCTACCAACTATTCCGGTTTCTTTTTCTGAATCTTTCTCAAATTTCTTCACCACCCTCCAAAAATATTTACCGGGTTGAAGATCATTGCAGACAAAATCATTACCACGCACCGGCCATCGAAGCGCCATGCTGTCAAAGTTACTGGAACGGGATACTTCCAAGATGGCGGTATGTTCTGCGGTTTGCTCTTCCCAGGTAAATCCGATCCATGGCAGGTTTCCATCAATATAAATCTTTATCTTTGAGCCTTCTTCAGCGCGTATAATTTGGGATTCTACGGGTTGCATCATCTTGATTTTTGGACCAATGTTAATTTCCGGTTCTGCTACGGTCATGGGTACCGAAACCATCTCGCGGTTTTCATCACCAGATTCCAATTGGGTTTCTCTACTTAGTATTTTCACTTCTCCAAGGCTTACAAGCAATTCGGTACCGGGCTCAATCCTGGTGGCTTTTCCTCCTCGGTTGAAGATGATTTCTCCCATGATGGTTTTTACTCTGACGCCTTTTTCGGTTACTTTCAGCTTGGCTTGGCCCTCACGCATCAGGATGAAATCATCACCCTCACCAAAGCTAACCTTCACACTTTTTATCTTTGATTTATGCCTGGAGACCTCGATCTCGCCCATTTGCAACTGTATTGCAAGTTTTCCTTCTTTTTTACCCAGAGCTATTTTACTGGATTTTCCAAGATCGATATCACTGCCTTCCCCCAACCCTACCCTGGCGTCCTTGTCCTTGCCGGATTCAACCGCCAATCCCTCGCTGGTTGTGCTGAATTTTGCTTTGCCTTTGACCAATTGAACAGGTTTATCCAGCTTGCCCGACTTAATCCCAATGCTCGTTTTTGAACCAGTTCGACTGATCTCGGTCTGTCCTTCCTCCAACAACAATTGTACTACATCCTTTTTCTCGGCCTTCTGAAGACTTATGACGGTAGAAGGATTCAGCTTGACGATACCGCCGTCTTTAAACTTAATGGCAACACTGCTGTCGGCTCCGGTTCGTATTGTATCACCTGGCCGAAACCGATCATTTCCTCCCAAAGTATCCCGAATGCTACCATCTGTTTTGATAAATTCAACCTTTCCAGATACGTCCTCTAACGAAATCATCGATAATTGTGGTTCTTTCGGTCTCTCTCTAAAAACAACAAAATACGTCATGAGACCTATCGTGAGTATTGCTATAAATGAAATAAATAAAATTTGAGCTCGGTTTATCAAGCCGATTCTCCTATTTTGTTTCGCTTTCAACAAAATATTTATCTAATTCAACATTATTATAGAACAAAACCACTCTATTTGAAAAAATTTTTCTTACTTCACCACGAATTTACTCAACCTAATCCAATAGATGATGGATAAAGTCAACCGGATCCTTCCGATCATATACCAATACCAATCTTGTCATGGCGCGGGTCATAGCCATGTAGAATACTCTTTGCATATTATCGACATAGGTCTTGCGATCGTCCTCCTCCAAACCCAAGTGAGGCCTATACCAAAACCCCGAAGCAAGTAGATATACGATCGGAAATTCAAGTCCTTTGGCAGATTTAATCGGAAGCACTTTGACACTTGGATCTAAAAGATGAATCCGATCCTTTCCAGTATGTTTTTGATACAAGATGCTCCTTTCTGTCATCTCCTGCGCTACAAGCTCACGAACTTTGTTAGGGTAGCACAATACTGCAATGTTTTGCGGAGGGATTAATTCTGATTTTATCATATCTGTTATGTTTTGACAAAGCACCTCGATTTCCTTACCCGTATCGCAATCCAACAAGATCGGTTCCTCACCCCTACGAGAGGAGAACACTGGTTGAGAAACATCCATTTCATTATCATCGATATTTTTTTCTCCATCCGTCGTTATCAATAAAGGATACGCGGCCTGAATGATCTGGGACGTGTTTCTATAATTGCATGCAAGATCATAGCTACGGCTTCCATGGAGTCGTATACCACAATCCTTCCATTTAAATCCGACTTTTTCATATATGCTTTGGGATCTATCATATGCAACAAATAAAGATCCACCAGGCTGCGCCAACTGATTTACAAGTCTCAAACCCATAGGCGTTAGATCCTGGGCTTCATCGATAAAGACAAAATCAAATAATTCAAGGTTATCACCTTCTTGCTTACCACGCATCAATTCCTTGTATGCCGACCAAACTACATCGTCCCAATCCATCATTTGATTGGCTGCACATTGCTCTTGATATTCGACAAATACTCTCCAGACAAGTTTTCTCGATTCTCTATCAAGGGCTCTACCTGCGCCAAATCTTGATAGTTTTAGATATCGTTCGAGTCGTTCAACGCCTCTGCCTTTGATAAGATGTATCTCATCTTGCCAAAATGTTTCTGGATACGCTAAAATAGAAGAGTTATGATTTTTTTTCTGCACCTGCACGCGTGCTTGTAATAGCATTTCTCTTTTTTCACTGTCAGAGATAATTTTTATTTTATTCTCCATCTTTTTTAAACACAGTGCGTGTAATGTCGAGATAGTCAGCTCACTCGCTTTTATCCCAAGTGCATGCAGTAACTCTCCCGCATAACTCACCAACGAGCGATTGTACGTAATGAACAATATCCTGGGAGGTGTAAACAAGCTGCGTTGCTCAAGAATTTTTACGATTCGATGAAGTGCTACCGCGGTTTTTCCGGATCCCGCAACTCCTTTCACAATGATTGTCCCGTCACCATCCAAATCCACAATACGTTGTTGGGTCTCATCCAGATGCAACAATAACTCGGTGATATTTCCATGCAGATATCTGTTGAAATGCTCGACATTATATGCCCGTCTCACCAATTGCTCTCGGCCAAAAATCAAGCCATAGAAACGTTGTAAAAAAACAAATCTCAATCGGTGACGAACACTTTCACTCAGATTCACACTATCCAGATCTTCCAGCTTTTTCAACTCGTACACAGAAGAGATCAACTGCTCCGGGACACCTATTCCAAGCATGTCTGATTTTGAAAACCCCGCAAGCGGAAATTCATTGAGATCGTATTTCTCGAGCTTACTTGATTCTTTCTTTGACAACAGACACCAAAATGACATTGATCTGGTATCTCGAGTCCATGCAACCAGATGATCGCCATCCAATCGCTCTGCACAGGGTTGAGTTGATACATCTGCTTCATCAACAATTTTACTGATTTGCATTCGGCAGGTATTCGAAACCGTTCTAACTCGATCGGCAAACGATTGTGTAGTCAGTACCTCCATTACAACTCTCCCCGCATGAATGCTCGACAATCCCTCAATCCCTCATCACTTCCAGCATCCACTTCCGTAGCTCCCGACATCCTAGCCTGCGCCATAACCCTATTAATCAAGGCATCTCTCCCAAGAGAAAAACTCAGATAATCTAGATTTGCAATCAATATAAGCTTTTGCTTGGCTCTACTCATAGCGACATTGATGAGCTTTTCTGCAGCCGGGTTCTTTATCTCATCCAAGAAGCCGCACTTCGTCCCAGGAGCTTCCACCAAATCAAGTATCACCGTTTGCTTATCACGACCTTGAAAACGATGTACCGTAAAGACCTCTAGGCTACCTTGTTTGATTGCTTCTGAGGATCCAACCCGTATTACCTCTCGCAGATTTCGCACTTGAGCACGATATGGAGCTATCACAGCAATTTCTTCATCTACTGCCATGCTAATAATTTTGGATACGATCTCACAATGAATCTTATTTATCTTCGATCCAGTTCTCATCAACTGGCTCCGAGCGTTGGTGTGGCTGGTATCCAAGATAAGCACCGCGTGTTTTTTGATGGCTGTCTTGACTACCAGCGGCGCATTTTTTAACTTATTTGCGTAGAATATCGAGCTTACGATCTTTGAAATCCCGGGATGCATACGCCATTGTTCATACAGCATGGTTCTTAACGCATGTTCTTTTTCCGGATGATGGCAATTCGCGCTTTCAAATACTGATTTACCCAACCAATTGCGGGCATGGGAATCATCCGATTGCACAATTGCGGGCAATTGCATAAAATCACCCACTGCAACCACGCGTTTTTTCGCTTTGCAGCCTGCAACCATGCTCACGGTCAGTGACGCAATACCGGCCTCATCAATAACCATCGTATCACACATTATTTTTCCAACGAGCCTGCTCGTATACAATCTGGTCAAGGTAGTTGCTACTACCCTGGCATTGGATAGCAATTCGATTTCCAGACTTTCGATGATTTGTTTCAACCATGAGAGCTCTCGTCGTAAATCTGTCGTATCCTTGTCTTCAACTCCCTTCATGATTTCTAAAATTATACGTAGTCTTCTACCAATTGGGATATCACCCATCGATCCAGAACCGGGAAAGTCGACTTGCAGGCTTTTCAATTTTTGGCCCAATAGGTTGATCCTGTAGGTTATATCGGGATAGGTGCGGTGTATTTTTCTATCCACAAGAAAATCCAGATCCACTCCCCTCCTTTGAACCTTCTCAGAACAGTATCCAACTCGTACAATTGATCCCTCACTCCAATCAGCAACATCCAAGGTCTGTAATAGAGCGTTATCGGTGGCAGTATTGGTGTGTGCACAAAGCATGACATGTTCTGAACGTTTGGCAAGCTCATGCACCAAATGGGCCACAGTTCGGGTTTTACCCGTTCCGGGTGGCCCCCACAAATAAGCTACGGTCTGACCCAAGGCAAACTCAATGGACTTTTTCTGTGCCTCGGACAATCCGCTTCTTTCGATCAAAACAGGTCGGCCGGCTTCGGCATCACCCTGCAACAGGCGTAAAGCCAAAGAAATATTTTCTCCTGCCACATCAAAACTCGTCAATACATCGGTTTGTCCCAACGCGAGATTGGTGATTGTTTCTATTTTCTTTTTAAGGAGATCCAATAGAAATGTCGAGTCAAACCTCATAACAGCTTCATTCGGATGCCTTCCAACATCATCACGCAGTACCAAAAAGATATCACCACTATCAGTATCATGTTCTAGTATTTCACCCGATGAGCTAAATCCAGGTGTTTCTATCAATATCTCGAGTCCTTCATCCAAATGCAACTCCAAATCACAATAAAACGAGTAAACATATACCCCAGGCTCTGAAACGAGTTTTTTACCGCGTAAAAGAACTACATCCAGCATTTCGCCCAAGGCTCCAAGCTTCTTTTTTACAGTCCTCCGCTCGGCATCTAGAGCCAGCAAGATTTCTTCTCTGATACGTTTTATTATATTGTTCCCCATGCAGACCTATCCTGCATCATTTTGAATCAAGAGCACGGGCAGCAGCGGTTTATTCTAATCTCCCGTTCCCCATTGAAAACAATATACTAACTACAAAGATTAACTCATTTCAATTTCTTGAAGCGCAGTAGTAATAGCCATATACTGGGTCTCGTATTTCAACAAGCGATCCTCTTGCTCTTTTACAACCTCTGCAGGAGCTTTGGAGATAAATTTTTGGTTGCCTAGTTTTTTGTTGCAAAGCTCGATCTCTTTTTCCACTTTTTTAATTTCCTTCTTTAATCGCTGAATTTCTTCTTCATCATCAACGAGATCATGTACGAATATCTGCAATTTCCCGACTACTTTTGACGCCGCTCCGGGAGGTCTCTTCAATTGTGAATCGACATCAAGTTGGGTTACATTGGCCAATCTCAAAATCACATGTGCATAGGTCGAAAGGTGCTCTTGTTCCTCCGGTGGGGTCTTAATACCGATTCGCACCGCTTGAGACGGTGAGATGCCGTAGGTCGATCGAATATCCCGTATTCCTGTCGTGGTTGCCTGCAGGTCTGCAAACATTTTCAGTAATTTATCGTCATCAAAATCTCCAACCGGCATCGGCCAAGCCGCACCTATGACAAACGCACTTTCGCTAGATTCCCGTACCAATCCCGGCAATCCCTTTTCAGGCCTAAGCTCGCAAAGCTTTTGAAACAAATGCTCGGTAATGTAACAAACAAACGGATGCAACAATCTCAGGGTCATATCCAAACAGTATGCCAAAATCTGTCGGGCTACATTGGCCGAAGGTTCGTTCGATTCAGTCAATCTAGGTTTTATCAATTCCAAATACCAATCACACAAATCTCCCCACATGAAATCTCTTGCAGCTCCTAGCGCTGTCGAGGGATTGTAATGCGAAAGACCTGTAGTTACCGAGCGTATGGCCCGATTCAATGAAGCCAATATCCATCGATCTTCAATGGCAAGCTCATCATAACGCAGGGTTTCCGGTTTTACATTTTCGAGTTGTGCAAACGCGAAACGAGCCGTGTTCCACAGCTTGTTGCAAAACTTGCTTCCATCTACAAATCGCTCCGATATCAACTTGGCGGCAGGCACATCCGGCATGGTACCCAACACATCAAACTCTTCTGTACATTGGGCACATCGATATGTAAAAATGCTTTTTCCGTGTTCGACTTTACCCAAATCCATATGAGCATCACAGTTTGGACAAACAGCCGTTACCGGAAGTTTGATGTCCTGATTGCCGGTCTGCATATCACACAGTACATACCGCATGGCATCGCTGCCGTATTTTTCGATGATGTCAACCGGATCGATGCCGTTACCTTTGGATTTGCTCATCCGTTCCCCTTTTCCATCCAAAATATTTCCATGGATAAACACGTCAGAAAAGGGCACCTTCCCCATATTGTACAAACCGAAAATCACCATCCGAGCTACCCACAAAGTAATGATGTCCCGCCCGGTTACCAGACAGGAACCCGGATAGTAGTAGTCCAGACAATCCCTAAATCCACCCACAGCGCCAAGAGAAACTTCGGATTCAGTGTCTGCGGTCCCAGGATCGGGCCATCCTAAAGTAGAATGCGGCCAAAGAGCCGATGAAAACCAGGTATCGAGCACGTCCGGATCCTGCCCAAAACCGCTCTCAATCAGACGCTTTTCGCAATCGGCATCTTGCTCGAGCAGGCACACATCCAACAACCAACTATCATCCTGTAAATCTTTTGAAACCCTCTCGATGTTTTGCTCACCAACCAAAACAGATATTCCACTCTCTTTATTGACAACTCGAATACAACTTTTCGAAGGCCAAAGATCTTTTAGAGTTTCTTTTCGCAATGTTTCTACTAATTCATCCAAGTTCTTTAAAGAAACTACTTTTGACCAAACCGGAATTCTGTGACCCCACCAGAGCTGGCGGCTGATGGGCCAATCGCGTTTTTCCGAAAGCCAATCCAAATAAGTTTTCTTGAATCTCTCTGGGAAAAAACGCACCCTTCCGTCCAAGGCGGCGTCCATGGCAGCCTGTACCAAACCGGGGCTATTGTGTTGATTGGGTGTGTCACGACCCATGACAACCCCTTGATCCACATCTCCCATGCGAATGTACCATTGATCGCACAAATATGGCTCGATGGGGGTTTTGGATCGATCACTATGGCCGATTTCAATCTTTCGATCTTCCACTTCGGCCAACAATCCCTGCTTTTTCAAATCGGCAACTACTTTCTTTCTTGCTTCGAACCGATCCAGATCACGATACAAACCGGCATTGTCATTGAGGGTACCATCCGGGTTGAGGATATTTATGATATCGATCTCACCTTTGTGTCTGGTCCAGACCGCATAGTCGTTGGTATCATGCGCCGGAGTGATCTTCACACAACCCGAGCCAAGATGTGGTTTTGCCCATTCATCACAGATGAGTGGTATGGCTCGATCCATTAAAGGAAGGCGTATACTCCGCCCGGCCTTGGCCATATCACGAAGAACCAACAATCCCTGTAAGCTCTCGTTTTGTTTCTTTTCCAAGTCAGCCAAAGCGGCCTCCAAGGTATGACGATCTTTTGAAGGCGCCTTGTTCAACGAGCTTTTTACATTTTCGATTTCTGCTCGAAAAGCCTCGTCCGGCTGCGGATGCACCGCCACCGCCGTATCTCCCAGCATGGTTTCCGGTCGGGTGGTAGCAACCACAAGAAATTCCGGTTCTCCACGGGCGGGGTTGATTACAGGATAACGAAGATGCCAGAAATGTCCCTGGACGGTTTCGTGATACACTTCGTCATCCGAAATGCTGGTACGTAAATAAGGGTCCCAGTTGACCAACCTCTTTCCGCGAATGATCAATCCATCCCTGAACATAGCGAAAAATGCACGCCGTACCGCGCGCGTACACACCTTATCCATGGTAAAACGATGGCGATCCCAATCGGCGCTACAACCCATTCGCTGTTGTTGCTTGACGATGCGATCCTGAGACTGTTCTTTCCATCTCCATATTCTTTCAATTAAACCATCCCGACCAACATCATGACGAGTGAGCCCCTCCAACTCCTTCAAACGCTTTTCAACCACAGCCTGCGTCGCAATGCCCGCATGATCGATCCCGGGCATCCAGAGAGTATTGTTACCCATCATGCGATGCCAGCGTATCAACATATCCTGCATGACATTGTCCATCGCGTGTCCCATATGTAGCGCTCCGGTTACATTGGGAAGCGGCATCATAATGACATAACGCTCATGGGGCGCGCGTTGATCGGGTTTGGCATGAAATACTTTGGCTTGAAGCCAAGCTTCATATATGGGTTGTTCTATCTTGTGCGGCTCGAATGTCTTGGATAGTTTATAATTTTCGCTCACCTCGCCAACTCCTTGTATAGCTTGCCGTTTTTACTCAATCAGGAATAACGCATAATCCATCGTCTATGCAACCATGTTTTTTCCAAGCGTTCGCCGATAACGGTTGTGATGCATGCGGTATCGAGAACCTACCTGCGTAAGACTTACAGGCAATCCAGGCTGGATTGCCTGTAAGTCCTCGAATTTTGAAGAAATCGAACGGATCAATACCATGATCGGTAAGCACTTATGTTTTTTTGTCTATGCTTTTTCAATCGCGGCTTCCCAGGCTGAGATCCACTTTTCGAGCTCTTTGGGATCCGCCTGGGGGCAGAATTCCCTCTCCACTTCAAAAAGATCTTCTAGTTCTTGGGTGTTTTCCCATGTTCCTACGCCCAATCCCGAAAGTAGAGCGGCGCCCAGAGCGGTAGTCTCAATAACCTTCGGCCTGAGAAGCAAAGTGGAAAGAATATCCGACTGAAATTGCATCATCAGGTTGTTCGCGCTCGCACCGCCATCTACCCGTATGGCGTCCAGCGCCGTTTGAGCATCGTTCTGCATACACAAAACCACATCCCGAACCGAAAAAGCAATTCCTTCCAGGGTCGCTCTGGCAAGGTGCGCCGCCGTGGTTCCACGAGTAATACCCGAAATGAGGCCTCGAGCATGCGGCCGCCATTTGGGAGCTCCCAACCCAGTTAAAGCCGGCACAAACACCACCCCTTCAGAAGAAGGTACTTTCGCCGCTAGGGCTTCTACTTGTTCGGACTGTTCGATGCAACCCAACCCGTCTCGAAGCCATTGTACCGCAGCTCCAGCAATGAAGACGCTGCCTTCCAAGGCATACGTGACTACATCTCCGATCCGCCATGCTACAGTCGTCAACAATCCGTGGTTACTTACTACCCTATCGGCACCGGTATTCATGAGCAAAAATGCCCCAGTGCCGTATGTGCATTTCACCTGACCCGGAGCAAAGCAAGCTTGCCCGAATAAAGCTGCCTGCTGATCACCGGCAATACCGCATATCGGTATTCCATCGGGCAGACCCTTCACGCCGATCGTAGTGCCGACAACCTTCGAGGAAGAACATATCCGAGGTAGAACATCAACCGGGATGCCCAGCAAATCACACAGCTCAAGATCCCACTGCAGATCGACAAGGTTCATCAACATTGTTCTAGAGGCATTGGATATCTCGATGAGGTGCTTTTGGTTGCCGGTTAAACGATTGATCAAAAAGCTGTCGATAGTACCGAAACAAAGCTCACCGTTGCGCGCCCGGCTTTTCGCGGCTTCCATGTTTTCCAATAACCACGCGATCTTGGTGCCCGAAAAATAGGGATCCAACACCAATCCGGTGCGTTCTTTTATCAAAGGTTCGTAACCTTGATTTTTGAGGTGTTCGCAAAGAGGAGCTGTTCTTCGACATTGCCACACAATTGCATTGTGAAGCGTCGTGCCGGTTTCCCGATCCCACACAACCGTCGTCTCACGTTGATTGGTAATACCGATGGAGCGTATATCTTGTTTGGAAAGATCCGTCCCAGAAAATGCTTTCTCTATGCTTACTAAAACAGATGTCCATATATCATCAGGATTGTGTTCGACCCAACCGGGGTTGGGATAAATTTGAGGAAATTCCGTGGTGGCCTTGGAGCGCAGCTGACAGGCTTTGTCGAACACAGCTACAGTCGTACCCGTGGTGCCCTGATCAATGGCCAGTATCAATTCAGCACCCATCCTCACGCACCTCCTTCAGGCAAATGCAAAACCCTTAAAACACACTTCGAGCAGCCCAATGCATCACCTGAATACACGGTTTGGGGAAAACCCCCATCAGGACCACCAACACGGAAAGCATGACCAATACAAATTGCCGCAAGCCGGTCGGAGCAATCCAATGTATTGATTCCAGATCCACTTTTTCTTCCACCGGGCGCATGTACATTATCACGACCACCCGCAGGTAAACAAAGATTCCTATGGCGCTGTTGATGAGCATCATACCGATCAAAACCCAGTTTCCAGCATCGATACCGACCATCAACACAGAAAGCTTACCGCAAAACCCCACCGTAAGAGGCACACCCGCCAATGAAAACATCATTATGGCCAAGACAAAGGCGTAAAATGGTTTCTTACGTCCGATCATCCCATATTGGTAAAGATCCTCAAACTCATCCCGGTCGTGAGATAATGCTGTCACTACCCCGAATGCTCCCAAAGTCACGAGCATATACGAAAGGAAATAAAACCAAGCGGCCGCAACGGAATGAGCACCCCCGGACAACAATGCCACCAAAATATATCCAAGATGGGTTATCGATGAGTACGCCAATAATCGCTTGAGGTTTCTTTGCAAAAGCGCCAACAGATTTCCCGCCCACATCGAGGCGGCTGCAAAAATGGCCATCAAATGCCACCACCAGCCCAAAGACCATCCATCCCCCCATACAAACAACCTCACGATGACCACCAGAACGGCACCTTTGGAAACCGTAGCCACAAATGCTGTAATCGGAACCGGAGAACCTCGGTACACGTCCGAGATCCACATATGAAAAGGAAATATTGCAAGCTTGAAACCCACTCCCACCAGAACCAGAGCAAGCCCGGCGAAAAAGAGTGGATCAGGCGAAATAGTCTGCGCAAATTTCATCAACTTCGACAACTCCATGTAGCCGACGGCTGCATACATCAACGCCATCCCAAATAAAAAACATGCCCCGGACACCGCGGCCATCACAAAATACTTCAACCCCGCTTCCATGCAACCCGGGCGATCCGGTAAATAGGCCATCAAAACTACCAAAGAGATACTCAAAAGCTCAAATCCGAGAAATACGGTCACCAAATGAGAGCCGGCTGTCAGAACCGCTGCGCCCATGAGCGCCAATGACAACAACAAATAGTATTCTTCGATTGGTTTGGCGCTACCCATTAAGTAAGAATGAGAAAAAATCACCACCACAAAACCAGCAGCATACAATAACCCCAAAGCCACCTGATATAACCCATCAAAAACAAACAGGGTCGTCTCCAACCCCACGACGTTAAACTCCAATGTCCCTGCCAGTAACATACCGACCAAAAAACCCACCCCTGTCAAAAACCAAGATACTACGTGGCTGCGCTTTATGATGATTGCAATCATATTTGCAATCGCAAGCAACCCAGGCATGAGAATCGGAAGCAACACTACGAACAACTCCTTGCTCATTTACAATCTCCCGTGATCGCCTGTTCGACCTCAACATTTCCGGCATGATCGCCTGCGGTATTCAAGACAGTTTGTGGAAACAACCCCAGCCAAACAATACCTGCTGCCATGATGAGAAGCATCGTGGTTTCGCGCAACCCGATATCTTTCATGCCTGCATCGTCATATACCGATTTACCCTGGAAACTTTGACTTATCATTTTCAAGGCAACCACGGCGGCCAGAACCAATCCCAGTGCGGCCAAGATTGTAATCATTGTATTGCTTGAAAAAGATCCAAATAAAACCAGAAACTCGGCGACAAAGTTGCCCATACCCGGTAATCCCAAAGAAGCCGCTGCAAAAAATATCGCCAAACCCCCCATCCGGGGCGCCTGCGACCATAGACCGCCCATCCTCGTAAGCTCGCGGGTGTGAAGTCTTTCAGACAACATACCGGCCAGAGCAAACAAAGCACCCGTACTCAAGGCATGGCAAATCATCTGCAAAACGGCACCGGTTTGGGCCAGCTGGTTTTGGGCAAACAAGCCGATGACAACAAATCCCATATGACTTATACTGGTACAGGCAATCATTCGCTTAACATCAGTCTGAGAAAACGCCAGCAATGCTCCATAAAGAACGCCGATGACACCAAGCGCCATAGCATACGGAGCAACCGATGTCATCTGTTGACCAAACATCGGTATGATAAAACGAATGATGCCATACGCCCCGGTTTTCAGAAGCAAACCTGCCAAAATCAAACTTCCGCCGGTCGGTGCTTGACTGTGAGCATCCGCCAGCCATCCGTGGAAAGGCACAACCGGAAGCTTTACGGCAAAGGCGATTAAAAAGCCAAACATGAGGAGCAAACCCTCTTTGAAACCAAGCTGGGTCTTTACGAGATCCAGGAAACCAAAACTAAAATGACCCGAGACATGGTAATGAATGTGCGCCAACCCCAATATTGCAAGCAACATACAAAGCGATCCTGCCTGAGTGAAGAGAAAAAATTTATAGGCTGCACCTACTCGCTTTTCATGTCCCCAAATACCAATGAGAAATACCATCGGAATGAGCATAACTTCCCAAAACACATAAAACACGATCAGATCCAAGGAAAGAAACACCCCGCAAATCCCAGCGATCACCCAAAGCAGGCAGGCATAATACATCCCGACTCGCTTTTGAATCTCATGCCATGAAACCAATACCGACAACAAACCCACAATCGAGGTTAGTGCCAGCATCAACATACTCAACCCATCCAAACCCAACTGGATGGATACACCGAGATCGGCCATGTATTCGATTTGTTCCAGAAACCA
>JBFFBT010000108.1:0-17236 GCA_041560255.1 Myxococcota bacterium
GCGACTTTTTCAGGGACGACAAAGTAATGCCGCCGTGCCATGCCAAAGCCCAGTTTTGTTGGATGAGAAATCTCCATTTTACACCGATCGGAACATCACCCAGCCCCGAACCCGTCAGATGGTTTGCTGCACTCCACTCTTTTTCCAGTACGAGCGGTACAATGAGTCCTGCTTCGAGGTTTTCAACGATACCCATGGTAAAGCGAAAGCCGGTCTCGAAACCTTGATGTCGATGACCCAGGGGTTGGGCCCGCCAGGATTGATCAAGCGTTCTTTGATTGTAGGCCAGTGAGAAATATGGTTCGAATTCCATGGCCTGCGCAGGCACCGTATCCGCACAGGGTGTGGACAGTTTTGATCCTGAGATGCCGCCGGTTGCATAGGCGTCGAGTGACGCTAAAAGAAACCCGATAGACGTCAATCCACAAAAAACTTTCTTGAACTCAGTTGGATAAAAAGCTTTGTTCATCGATCTACTCTCCTTTGAAAAGCTCCAAGAGGTTGGTTTTGGGCTTTTATCATTCGGGTCGATGGAAACAGCCGGATACTGGTTTTACATTTGCATCGGAGTTTCTTGATTTATTTTTAGCGTGCAAAGGCATGGTGCAACGCAAGGGGCAATCTTCTTTGCAGTCCATCGGGGGATCTTTGGGTGGTTTGAAAATCATGTGGATTTTCCTATAAGCATGCCGCACAATCAGCGCTCCTGCGGCAAGTACGATAATGATGACTATAATGAGCTCCATGATAAACTCTCTTTCAAACCAACCAACGTCCAATTTGATAAACCACCAGAGATACCAAATACCCAATGAGTGTAAGTCCCCCGAACTGCAACAAGGCCCATTTCAACTTGCCCGATTCTCTGCGTACGATTGCAAAGGTTGCCATGCAGGGTGTGCCGATGAGCAAAAACAACATCAAAGATAATCCAACCAGCGGCGGATAGTCCCGGCGCAATGCATCTCGTAAACTCTCCGAGCCTTCGTCCACCTCCCCCATTGAGTATACGATTCCCATTTGGGCTACGAAGACTTCCTTGGCCGCAAATGCACCGATCATGCCTGTGGCTACCTTCCAGTCAAATCCCAGAGGTTGCACGATGGGTTCAATCAAACGACCCAAGCGACCGGCAATTGAATGACGCAGGTTTTCAAATGCCCGTTGGGATTCGATGTCTTGACTGGTTGGCTCGATGGATTTTCCAGAAGCCGTGTCGGCATCGATTTGATATTTGTCGGGTTTGGGGTAGGCGGTAATGAGCCACATCAGGATCGAAATGCCCAATATCACCGTACCGGCCTTGCGCAAATACAACCAGGAACGCTCAAGCATTTTTTGCACCAAGGCCTTGGTTGTGGGCAATCGATAGGGAGGCAACTCCATGACGAAGGGTGCGTCTTCTCCCTTAAAGATTGAACGGCGCAGCAATAGCGCCAGGATAAACGCAAGAATAATGCCTACGGCATAGATGAGCCACAACATCACGGCGTGAAAATTCGGCGGGAAAAAAGCCGGAATGAGCAGCATCCAGATAGGCAGTCGGGCCCCGCACGACATCAGGGGTAATACCAGCATGGTCGTGAGTCGGTCACGCTCGTTTTCCAGTATTCTGGTTGCCATGATGCCGGGAATGGAGCAGCCGAATCCGGTTAGCATGGGCAGGAAGCTCTTTCCATGCAATCCGAAGCGGTGCATGATACGATCCATTAAAAACGCTGCGCGCGCCATGTAACCCGTGTTCTCCAGGAGCGCCAACCCGAAAAACAATAAAACGATATTCGGAAGAAACACCAACACTCCGCCCACCCCCGCGATAATGCCTTCTACCAGTAGTGAGCGCAGCGGTGAATCGGAGCCTTCTTCCCAAAAACCGGACAGCCAATCTCCCAAATGGCCGAAGCCGGTTTCGATCCAATCCATGGGGGTTTCTCCCAAGGTGAATGTGAGCCAGAAGATGACCAGCATCACACCGGCGAATATGGGAAGTCCAAAAAAACGATGAACCAATACTTTATCGATATGATCGGACAATGCCCGGGCATCCAATCGAGAAGGTTGGCGTACTACTTCCTTGAGCAACCCGTCGACAAAGCCGAAAAAACGCTCGGTGACAAAGAGGGAAATGTCCACTCCGGTTTGAGATTCGATGATTTGACGCTGCCGGCGGGCTTCATCGACGGCCATAGCATTGCCGGCTTCTCTTTGTATTTTATCTTCATAGATTTTATCTTTGACGAGCAACCTGGAGCAAATCCATCCGAGCGTCTTCGGATGGAATCCACCAAGATCCAATTTTGACTGAATTGCCGCAAGTGCTCCGTCCAGTTGTTCTCCCAAAACCAGTCGAGGTTTCTCTGTTCCAGAGATCAAAGCTGCTTGTATGGCGTCTAAAAGCGGTTGTACTCCGACACCGCGATGACCGATCGTCTCAATCACGGGAAATCCAAGGAGGGTTTGCATTTGATCCAGATCGATTCTCTGACCCGCCCGACGGGCCTCGTCCGACATATTGAGACATACAACCAGCTTCGCGCCCGTCAGCATGATCTGCGCCATCAACACCAGGCTTCTGTGAAGAGTGGTCGAATCGACCACCACCATGACCACGTCGTATCGACCACTCAAGATCTCATCTTGAGCGATTCGTTCTTCGGGAGAGTAAGATGTCAAACTGTATGTGCCTGGTAGGTCAATGATTTCAAATCGCAGCTGGTTCGAGATGCAAAAACCGGTTCGTTTTTCAACCGTTACGCCCGGATAATTTCCCACGTGTTGACGTGCTCCGGTCAACGCATTGAAAAGAGAAGTTTTTCCCGAGTTGGGATTGCCCGCGAGAGCGATTTTGTAGGTGTTTTTTGCTTCGAGATGTCTGTTTTGTAGATCAAACTTCATATGGTAGATACCTCTATATAATGGGTAAAAATTTTTATGTTTCCGATACCAAAATGGCTTTGGCTTCTTTGCGACGAAGCGCCATTTGGGCACCTTTAATGTTGATCCAAACAGGATCGCCGGCCGGTGCCAGTCTTTCGACTCGAATGATCACATCCGGTAAAATGCCCATGTCGAGAAGTCTTTGTCGTACAGCACCTTTTGCGATGATTTGACTGATTTTACCCGTTTGCCCGGGGAGCAAATCGGAAACACTCATGGAATTCTCCTTCATGGGATGGTTTTTTTCATTTATCAGATTGCAGGCATGTTCGCAGCTCGTCAGATCGTCTTGTACGATGGGACAACATTGAAATCTTGCAAGCCAATCACGCTTACCTTCCTGACAAATGTGTAAAAACTCGAAAAATCTTACGAAACGATCCATGGCCTCGGGTGAAAGGCTGTGTTCCATGGCGCAAGCTTCTTGTGCGGAGGCCTCTTTGGGCATCTGGAGCACTTCGGAAAAAAACCGGGTAAGAATATCATGTCGGGCAAGCACCCGCCTTGCCGCCCGCTCACCCGAGTCGGTAAGCCCAACGTACTCACGTTGAACATAATTGACCATTCCCATTTCATTCAAACGTCTCAAGGCAGGGGATACCGAGCTCGATTTCACTTTTCTTGCCTTGGCTATGTCTCGTACCCGTGCAAAACCGTGCTCACGCACCAAAACCAAAATGGTCTCCAGATAGTCCTCTAGTGCTCCGGTCAAGGTCAACGTGATCTCCTCTTGGTTGCATCGTTGATGCAACAACATTTGTTAGTTATGTCTAACGCAAATGAATAGCCATGTCAATGCTATTTTCGTTATGCAGGCTAGCAGGCTATGAATCTCGCCGGCAGCCGATTATGAGTTATGCTTGCTTTTTTCTTTCTTGTTTTTCAAGTGATTGTCAAGGAACCTGAGGTAGGATTGAGAAGCTTTGATGCGGTTGGCTCTTTTGAGAAAGCCGTGGCCTTCGTCCGGAAAGAGCACATATTCGACCGGCACTCCGTTTTTTCTGACCGCCTCGACGATTTCGTCGCTTTCGCTTTGAAGCACCCGGGGGTCGTTGGCGCCTTGGACGACCAGAAGTGGTTTTACGATGTTTTTGGCATGAAACAAGGGAGAGATTTTTTGAAGTCTTTCCTCATCGATGCTCGGATCTCCCAGCTCGTCATAAAACGATTTGCGAAAGGCATGCCACCAAGAGGGAATGTTTTTCAACGTTCGCACCCAGTTGGTCACCCCGAAAATATCGATGCCTACGTCGAAGGCTTCCGGTTCGAAAGCCAACGCAGCGGCCACCATGAATCCTCCGTAACTGCCTCCTAAAATGGCGATTTTTTCACCCGCTATCCAATCGAGTCCTTCCATGTATCGCCGACCCCAAATACAATCTTTGAGATCCACGTCTCCGTGGCGCTTATCGTCCAGATGAAAAAAGGTCTTTCCATAGCCGGTGGATCCACGGTTGTTGACTGCCAAGACGGTGTATCCATGGTTGACCAGATGCTGGATGGATGGGATGTAACCATGCCGGCACTGCCCACCCGGTCCGCCATGCACATATATGATCCCGGGCGCTGGATTGGTTCGTGAGGCGTTATACGGCCGATAGAGTATGGCGGGTATTTCGAGCCCGTCGAAGCTTTGGTAGCGGATATCATGGCCGGATACCAGGTGGCTCGGATCGATTTTCGGGTTGAGGTTGTTGGTAAGCTTTCTTGGTTTTTTGGTTTTCAAGTCTACGATATACAGGTTGGCAGGAGAGGTGTCGTCGCTCAGGTAAAATGCCATCTTGGATGCACTGGCCGAAAAGGTTACCTGGCTGATGTCGCCTGGAGGGAGGCCTTTAATTTCAATTTTACCTTGTTTATCCAGTTGATCGGTAATGATTACTTCGGTGCGGGCCTGCCGGTTTATGCCGGTTACCCGATAGCGTCCGTTATCCGAGAAAGAGACAAACCATACATCCCAATCGGTCTGGACGATGGGTCTTGTCTTTTGTGAGCTCAAGTCCATACACCAGGCCTGATCATATTCGCTGTGCTCATTGGTGGAAAAAATCAATTTTCGACTGTCGGGAGTGAAGGCAAAAACTCCATGTTTGATTTCTCCAGGTTGCAGGCTCATGGATCGAGGCGGCTCGGCGGGGGATTTTGCATCCCAAAGAAAAATATCGCGATCGGTATTCGATAGGGTTTTCATAAGCGCCAGAAAACGACCATCCGGGCTGATGTCGACGATTTCGTATTCACCCCGGTTTTCGAATATCAGCTTTCGGTGATAGCCATTTGTGTCATATCGATACAAATCAAATACTTTCGGATCACGTTCGTTGGTGGTAATCCAAAAAGCATTTTTATCTTTGTTAAAACCCAGAAACTTCGCGCTCGTATTGGATCCCGGGGTAAGATCTTGTACGATGCCGTTTTCCTCTTGAATGAAAATATGGTGTCGCTCATTACCGTGATTGTCGGCGCTGTAGATAATACGATCATCTTGGGGAAAGTAGCTTTTTATAAATATGGAGCTCGAGCTCGAATGGGTAAGCTGCCGCATGGGGCTTGTATCGATGGGAACCGCGTATGCATTAAAAACGCCGGAAGCATCACTGCTTACCAACAATTGGGATTCGTCGTGGGAGAATGAAAGTCCCGTCATGGTGATGGTTTCAAAAAACACATCGGCTTCATATTTCTGAATGTCGGGTTTGGGGGTTTCCTTTTTGGGTGTCAGAGACACACAGGCAGCCATCGCGAAAAATATCGCCGGGATCATTGCAAAAAATAGTTTTTTCGATTTCAACCCTTCCTCCTTGGACCCATAAGCTTCTTTCGACCGAAAACGGCTCGGATCATGATGTAAATAGATAACCAATTGCGATTGAAAACACAACCAATTCGTAATTTATGTTTTATTTCATTGTGTTGCGAGATTATGTCATACCCGGGTGGTATCCTTGTAGCACCAGCTGGGTTATAGGGTCGACGTCCTGCAACCAAGCATGAATTTGCTTTGGGAGGAAAACACATGGATCCACACGATGTCTTCGTCGAATTTTGGGAGCTTTGTCATGCCTGCGAAGGTAAGCTGCGTACTTATCCGGGAGGATCTCGATGTCCTTGTTGCGGCTTTGAGATTGATGATCCCGAAGTGTATTCTGAAGGTGGTGATTCGGTCTACGGTGTATCTTCGAACCGGACTTCAAACTGCTCTCTGTGAGAGCTGACCGAGGAATCGACCCGGACCTGGATCTGAAGGCGGTGTTCCAATCCCTCGAGGGCCTCCTGCTCTTCATCCACCAGTTGATCGCTGACCTCTTGGTTGGCCACCACCACAACGGTGCCGGATCGACCCCGGGCTTCGCGTTCGATGGCTCGCAGTATTTCATAGCATACCGTGGTGGTGGATTTGATTCTGCCGGTGCCTTCACAATAGGGACAACATTCGGACATACTGCGCGAAAGACTTTCACGTACTCGTTTACGGGTCATCTCGACCAGACCTAGATCCGATATTTTAAGTATATTGGTTCGAGCGCGGTCGGCCAGTAAGGTGTCTTGTAGGGCGGTGTAGACTTTATCCCGGTTGGTGGGCCTCTCCATGTCGATGAAGTCGATGATGATGATGCCTCCAATGTCCCGCAGGCGCAACTGGTATACGATTTCTTTCACGGCTTCCAGGTTGATTTTCGTGATGGTATCTTCAAGGTTGTGCTTTCCAACATAACGACCGGTATTGACATCAATGGCGGTAAGAGCTTCGGTTTGATCAATGATGATATATCCACCGCTTTTGAGCCATATTTTTCGATCCAGGGCTCGTTCGATTTCAACTTCGATTCCCATCGTGTCGAACAGCGGCTCGGGGCCCGAATAAAATTTGACCCTTGGAGCCAGGGCGGGCATGAAGGTTCTTACGAAATCGAGTAGTTGTTGGTATTCTTCGGGATCGTCGATAATCAGTTGATCCACTTCGGCCGTAAACAAATCACGGGTGACCCTTCGTATGAGATCAAGATCTTGGTAGAGCTGTGCCGGCGCTCCAACGGTTTCGTTGCGGCTGCGCACATCTTTCCACAAGCGTGTGAGAAAGTTCATGTCGGTGGACAAAACATCTTCGTCGGCGCCTTCGGCCGCAGTACGGATGATAAAGCCTGTGCCGGGGGGTTTTAGGTTTTCAATGATTTCTTTCAATCTGTGACGTTCGCTCTCACTGCCGATCCTGCGTGATACTCCGATATGATCCACCGTGGGCAGAAACACCAACAAACGTCCCGGAAGGGTGATATGGGTCGTCAGTCGGGCTCCCTTCGTGCCGATAGGGGCTTTGGCTACCTGCACCATGATCTCTTCACCATGGTGGAGTACATCCGTGATCCGGGGTTGTTTTTCAACCGTGGGTTGGTTTGCATTCAGAAGATCTTCTTCGATTCCATCGGTATCGGTGCCGAACTCGGCCACCAAATTTCCTAAATCGGACGGCGAGGAAGGTTTGGTTACGTCGGTGATATATATGAATCCGGCTTTATCCAATCCAATGTCGACAAAGGCTGCATCCATGCCCGGCAACACCCTGACAACCCTGCCTTTGTAGATGTTGCCCACCAAAGAGCGGCCTTGTGGTCTTTCTATGTAAAGCTCGGCCAATGAGCTTTTCTCAATCAACGCTACCCTTCTTTCTTGATGCAATGCGTTTACGAAAAGACTTGTGCTCATGGTTGTAGCTCCCGGTCCGTTGTGGGCTCATCCTTCTGAAAAAGGAGCATGTCGCGGATTACTCTTACTGGTAAATCTGTAAAGAGCTCTTGGGCGACCTCCGCAGGCCGGGCCGATGATTCGTTGCATAGAGAGATATCCAAGATGACTTCGACTCGGTCGGCATGTTTGATGATATCCAGCCTGAGAATGGAAGGACGTATATCGACGTATTTCGTATTGTCTTTAATAATACGGCTGATATTCCATTCATGTTTTCGCATCAAGGATTGAGCCCGTTCGGTTAGGGTTGAAATCGATGGATGGCTGCATGGAACCAGACGATAGCGCACGGCTATGGCCTCTTTCATGATCGTGACATGTTGATCCGGTAAAAAAAATCCAGCTTGGATCTCGATGCCGTCGGGTAGATTGTCCCGAAGTTTTTCAATCAAAACATGTTGGTCGTGGTCTGCTTCGATACAGATATCCACCCACTCTGCGAGGCTCACACACCCGACTGGACAGGCCGGTCCAAAAGAAATCTTTGGTTTGGGGTGAAATCCTTGGCTGAAAATGAGCGGCCAATCAGCACGTCTCAGGGCTCTGGTTATGGATTTCATGTACTCGATATGACTCAAGTGCGCCATCAATCCTCTTTTGGTCAAATGCAGGCGCAGCCATTTTCCGTTTTGTTTGGGTTTTTCATCCCGTATGTTTTTCTGTGGCGGGTTTTGCTCGGATAGCACATCCAAAATGGGTTTCGCTTGGTTTTCTGTGCAGGCCCCGCATTGATAACATGCGGATCGACTGCAGTCGGGGGTTGGTTTTTCCTGGTACGCTCTTGAGCGCTCTTGCCACAGAAACTCGTGGGTGGGGCCCATCTCGAGATGGCTCCATGGGAGGACCTCTGAGTATGTTCGGGACCTGCGGTATTTGCGGTGATCGGTTCCGAATGCTCGCTCGAATGCATGATATTGAAAATGCTCGGTCCAGGCCGCCAAACGTCCGCCCGCCAAAGACCATGATACCAGGGGCTCGAAGTGCCTTCGATCGCCCCTGGCCAACACACCTTCCACCATGGCCATGTCGACCTTTGAAAAACCGACTTTCACTCCTCCAAGCTTGGCGAGCTTTGCTCGCAGCTTCTTTTGGATATCCATTGCATCTGACTCTTCGATCATAGCTTCCCATTGAAACGGCGTATGGGCTTTGGGTACGAAAATACTCAGACCCACATGTATGGAATTCCTGCGGCGGGATCTCGGCCGGTTTTGTTTGATGCGGCGTACAAGATCGATGATACCGTCATGATCTTCCGGCTGTTCGGTGGGCAGCCCAATCATAAAGTAGAGCTTGATGAGCTCCCATCCAGCTTCAAAGGCATCAACTGAAGCTTTGATGACATCATCATCGGAAAGTTGTTTGTTGATGACCCTTCTAAGTCTTTCTGTGCCGGCTTCCGGCGCTATGGTAAATCCGGATTTTCGGACGGTCTTCAGCAACTCGGCCAGCCTGGGTGTCAAGGTTTCCGCTCTGAGGGAAGGCAAACTGGCGGAGATCATTTTGGGTGCGTGGGCATCGAAGAAATCTTCCAAAATTGTTGTGATCCGACCGTGATCTCCGGCCGAAAGGCTGAGGAAAGATGCTTGTTCATATCCACACAACTTTAGGCCCTGTGAGACAGCCTTGAGTATGTTTTGGCTTGTGCGTTGCCGGACCGGACGATGAATCATCCCGGCTTGACAAAATCTACATCCCCGTGTGCAACCTCGTTGGATTTCAATCGAATAACGTTCATGAATGGTGGTCGAACAGGGCACCGGCACGCGGGTTGGGGGTTCGATTCGATTGATATCCGTGACAACATTGCGCACAATCCGCGCCGGAGCTTCCCGAAGAGAAGTTACACTTTTTAAGTCGCCTTGGTTGTCAAACCCAAATTGATATTGTGAAGGAACGTAAATGCCTTGAAGGCGCATGAGTCGATCTAAAGTGGTTTTCCTGGGTTCATGCTCACGTTTTGATTGACCCACAATGCGGGCGATTTCGATCAAGCTCTCGTCCGCATCGCCCAAAAAGACGGCATCAAGTGCCGGAGCCAATGGTTCTGGGTTGGAAGCACAGGGCCCGCCTGCTATCACGATGGGGTGGTGTTGAGTGCGCTGATCCGATCGCACCGGAATACCTCCCAGGTGGAGCATGCTGATGACATCGGGATAATTGAGCTCGTGTTGCAATGTGAAGCCCACCAGATCGAAAGCCTGCAGAGGTGTTTGGGTCTCGAGAGAAAAAAGCGGTATATTCGCCTTGATGAGCTCGGCTTGCATGTCGTGGTAGGGCGCAAAAACTCTTTCCGCAAAAATATCCGGATGGCGATTGAGGGCATCATAAAGAACATGCAATCCCAAATAACTCATGCCGATCTCATAAAGATCGGGATAGGCCAACACCATCCTACAAACGATCTGGTCGGGAGACTTTTGGTAGGCATGGACTTCCCGGCCCAAATACTGGCTGGGTTTTTGAACTCTATATAATATGTCATGCAATTTGTTCATTTCGTGCCGTTTCAAAACGTATCATGCGGGGAAAGAAACGTACAACCACATCGAGGAAGGTTTTGCAACCCTCCCAATTTCACATTATATTTTATCTCTTTTGGCGATAAACACAAAGAAGGTTTATATGGATTTTGTGTCGGTGAAAGTGACAAACGCGCCCAAGAGGATTCGAACCTCTGGCCTTCGGATTCGTAGTCCGACGCTCTATCCAGCTGAGCTATGGGCGCAGATACGGAGAGAGAGGGATTCGAACCCTCGGAACGCTTTGACACGTTCACTGGTTTAGCAAACCAGCGCCTTCAGCCTCTCGGCCATCTCTCCAAGTAACCTTTGGCATCCTGCCCTGCTTTCAAAGATCGCCTTCAGGTTTAACACCCCAGAAGATTATCGTCTTTAACATTGCATATCCAATATGTCAAGTGCAGGTTTTCCAATCTTTGGAATTACATTTTTACGAAAAGAGGATCTTTGTAAGCGTTCACCCAGGGATGGCGCTGACGCATTTGATTTCTGCGGAACTCGCGGGCTTACAAGCAAGCCCATATTGTTTGTAAGTCCTGCTCAAACATGTCCTCGAAACCTCATGCGCCGGCGCCATCCCTGGGTGAACGCTTACGGTTCTGTCGGGGGGTGTACAGCATCGTCCGGAATGTAAGGATGAAAGCCATTTAAGCGAGACAACCTCGCCACCGTCACCGGCAACGAGGTCGTCCCATAGGAGCGAGAAAAAGGAGGGTCACATATATATGATCAGAGGCAAACACCCCTGGCAACATACTTTGTAAGCGTCATCGCTTACGTTTTATTATACTAGCAATTACCGTGCCAGCAATGTGGGTATAAGTCGTTTATTAGTAAAATCAATGTTTTATATATTTTTTGGAGATTTGCATCGGATCGCAGTGTGGTTTGATTTGCCGAATCTTGTGACATTTTTGCCAGCCTTTTCGAAAATTACGCAACTTTTTTCCTATTTGTTGTTTTCCCAAAGCGACAGAAAGTCGGATTCCGTTAGGATATTGATGCTCAACTTGTGGGCTTTGTCGAGCTTGGAGCCCGGGTTGTCTCCCACAACCAATATATCTGTATTTTTGCTGATGGAAGATACTGTAATTCCACCGAGTTTTTGAATAATCCGTTTGGCTTGACTTCTATCCATCCGGTTTAATGTCCCAGTGATAACCACCTTTTTTCCGTCCAAGGGACGGGCTGATGAGAGTGGTTTTGGATGGGAGGTCATAGAAGCAAAAACTCCAATGTCACCCAAACGTTTCAGTTCGTCCAGATTCTTCTTGTCTCGAAAAAACGATTGTATGCTGGCTGCAACTTGCGGACCAATGCCGGGAATTTTTTCCAGTTGATCCTGTTCGGATTGTACCAATTCATCGAGAGAAGGGAAGGTTTCGACCAACAATTTGGCGACCTGCTCCCCGACATGCCTTATGCCCAGAGAGAAAATAAATCTCTCCAGCGAGGGCGATTTGCTTCGATGAAGCGCTTCGAAGAGGTTGTCAGCTGATTTTTCGGCCATTCGTTCGAGATTGATGAGGGTGTAGCGGTCCAACTTGTAAAGATCCGCCATTCCGGTTACGAGTTTTTTATCGACCAACTGAGAAATGAGCTTCTCACCCAGTCCATCAATATCCATTGCAGCCCGGGAGGCGAAATGACGGATGCGCCCCTTGATTTGTGCGGGACAATTGATGTTGGTGCAGCGGTGGGCCGCCTCGCCCGGTATTCTGTGAATCGCTCCATGGCAGATCGGACAACTATCGGGCAACCGAAAAGGTTTTGAATTGGCGGGCCGTTTTGCGACCACAACCGATACGATTTCGGGGATCACGTCGCCGGCTCGTTGGACAAAAACCGTATCTGCGACGCGTATGTCTTTGCGATCGATCTCGTCTTGATTGTGAAGGGTGGCGCGGGAAACTTCGACTCCACCGATTCGAACCGGATCGAGCACTGCAACGGGCGTCACGGCGCCGGTGCGCCCCACTTGAATCAGGATGTCTCTGATCACTGTGGTTTCCTGGTGTGCTGGAAATTTTACTGCGATCGCCCATCTGGGTGATCTGGATATTTCCCCGAGATTTTTCTGTACGTCGAGGTGGTTGACTTTAACCACCATTCCATCGAGCTCGTAGGGAAGGTCGAAACGTATTTGTTGCAGCCTGGTATAGGCATCCCACAGTTCTTCAACTCCTACACAAAGCTTGGCATGCGGATTGGTTTGAAATCCCAACTCTGCCAAGAGATTGAGCAGCTGTTTTTGTGTTGTGATCCCCTCTATTTCTGCGCACACGGCATACACGAAAGCAAAAAGCGGTCTTTGGGCGGTGATTCTGGAGTCCAGCTGTCTGAGGCTTCCAGCGGCTGCATTTCTTGGATTGGCAAACGGTTTTTCGCCGGTCTGGATTTGTTTTTGATTCAATACTTCGAAGTCTTTTTTCCGGATGATGACTTCCCCGCGTACGGCGAAGGTCTTTGGAAGGTATGTAAATTTTTCAAGGTTGAGTTTGAGTGGGACGGACCGAATTGTGCGTGCATTTGCGGTGATGTTTTCGCCAACTAATCCATCACCCCGGGTTGCCGCCGCCTCGAGCACATCCTCATTATAGATGAGCTCCAGGGCTACACCGTCCAATTTGGGCTCAGCCATATACTCCAGATCTCCCGTAAAACCCGTCATGCGATGAATACGTTCATCAAATTCGATCAAATCCTGTTTGGTGAAAGCGTTTTGAAGACTCAACATCGGAGTCGGGTGGTTGATGGGTTCGAAATGATCCAGCAAGCCTCCCCCGACACGTTGGGTGGGAGAATCCGCTCTCTTGAGTTGCGGATACCGTTGTTCCAGATCGATGAGCTCGTTCATCAATCGATCGTATTCGGCGTCCGAAATGGTAGGATTGTCGAGCAAATAGTATTGAAAAGCATGTTGATTGATATGTTCGGTGAGAATGCCTATGCGTTTTTGTGCTTCTTTATGGATCATCGACCTCTCCTGTGTCTTCTTGCGGCCGTCATACGGTAAGAATAACCCTACCCGAACAGTTTTGAAAAGGGCTGATCGGTCCTTTGGCTGTCAGGATTTCATCAGAACACTTCCTTGTAGAAAAATAACATTTTCACTTGACAAGATAGAAATACCGTCTTATTAAGCAGGGCAAACATGATCGTGATGAAGTCATAGTTGCTTTCCCACGAATGTGTCTTTCGTGATATCCTGGAAACGAATTTAGTGGATGTCGAAATTCAGAAGCTTTCAAGCAGGAGAACCCTAAACCCCAACCTCTTTCTAGAATCGCTCCCGCCACAATGCGGAGGTTCCCGATCTCGTCAAGACTTTAAGGAGGAAGTATGAATCTGAATGAACTCAAGAACATGAAGATCAGCGAGCTGAATAAGTTGGCCAAAAAGCTCAATGTGCAAGGTGCCGGTGGTATGCGTAAATCGGAGCTGATCTTCGCCATTCTGCATGCCCAAACAGAAAAAGACGGCAACATATATGGAGAAGGAGTGCTTGAGATCCTGCCGGATGGATTCGGATTCCTACGTTCACCCGATTACAATTATTTACCTGGTCCCGATGATATTTATGTTTCTCCTTCACAAATTAGGCGGTTCAATCTTAAAACCGGTGACACCGTTTCCGGACAAGTTCGCCCACCGAAAGAGGGTGAACGCTATTTTGCCATGCTAAAAGTGGAAATGGTGAACTTCGAAGATCCCGAAGTGGCCAGAGACAAGATCCTGTTTGACAACCTCACGCCCCTATATCCCAATGAGAAATTCATCTTGGAGCATGACACCAAAAATATGAGCACCCGGATCATCGATTTGTTGGTTCCGATCGGAAAGGGCCAGCGTTGTTTGATTGTAAGCCCACCCAGAGCCGGAAAAACCGTTCTGCTTCAAGATATCGCTCATGCATTGGCCCAAAACCATAAGGAAGTCGAATTGATTGTTTTGCTGATTGATGAGCGACCCGAGGAAGTAACCGACATGGAGCGATCCGTGCAGGGTGAAGTTGTCAGCTCCACGTTTGATGAGCCGGCCCAGCGGCACGTGCAGGTCGCCGAGATGGTCATCGAGAAAGCCAAACGCATGGTCGAGCACGGGAAAGACGTCGTCATTTTGCTGGACTCCATTACCCGGTTGGCTCGGGCGTACAATTCGGTTGTACCTCCCTCGGGTAAAATCCTTTCCGGTGGTGTGGACTCCAATGCATTGCATAAACCCAAACGATTTTTTGGTGCTGCCCGCAATATCGAGGGCGGTGGCTCGCTCACGATTGTTGGGACCGCGCTGGTTGACACCGGATCGCGGATGGATGAAGTCATCTTCGAGGAGTTCAAGGGTACCGGCAACTCGGAAATGAGACTGGATCGTAAATTGATGGAGAAAAGGATATTCCCGTGCCTGGATATCAATGCAAGCTCTACCCGTAAGGAAGAGTTGTTGATGGATCCTTCGGTTCTCAACCGAGTCTGGATATTGCGGCAGCTGCTCCATCCATTAAATGTCATTGATTCGATGGAGTTTTTACTGTCAAAAATCAGCCGAACAGAGACGAACAAAGAGTTTCTCGGCTCGATGAGTCAATAGGGAAAGGAGAGCTTGACAAGCAATCCCAGTAGTTTATGATGAGGCCGGGAAAAAGCTAGAGGAAAACAAATGAAGGAAAAAATACATCCAAAGTACGAAGAGGCCAAAATCGAATGTGCCTGTGGAAATGTGATCGATACTCGATCTACCCGGGGCAGCTTCAAAATCGACATTTGTTCAAATTGCCATCCTTTTTTCACGGGCAAACAGAAATTGGTCGATAGCGCTGGACGGGTTGAGCGGTTTCGTCGCAAATACGGCGGCAAGATATCTGGCCCTACGGAAGAAGCAAAATAGATATTGTGTACGCCATGAGACAGTCTCGCGGTTGGCCTGACTCTCGGCAACATCAAGGACAAGGAAAAGCTTGATTGGTTGAGGAGAACCGTATAGGTTTTCCGGCGGGAGTGGTTTTGTGCCCTATTTCTGTGAAACTAAATCAAATGAGCCGGGCTGACGAATCATTATGAATACCCATGGTAAACTCCTGGTGGGCGGCCAAGCCGTCATGGAAGGCGTAATGATGCGTACGCCTCACCGGTTGGCTGTAGCCGTAAGGCGCGCCAATGGAGAGATTGTATTGCGGGATACACCTTGGCGGTCGTTGTGGGACCGCTTTCGGTTTTTGCGCTGGCCTTTTTTGCGTGGTGTTTTGGTTCTGCTCGAGACGCTTTTCAATGGTATCTCGACCCTCAATTTTTCTGCCAAGATAGCCATGGCTGATGAGGCTCAAAATGCTGAGTCCAAAAAAAACCGCAATCAAACCGAGACTTCCGGTATTGGTGATGCGAAACCCGGGCAGGAAAAACCTCACGAAGTATCCGATCTGGCCATCTGGTCTACGGTACTTTTCGCCCTGGCTTTGGGTATGGGTTTGTTTGTCGCGTTGCCACATTTGGCAGTTTGGTTTGGAAGCCTTTTGGTGGGTAGAGAGCTCCAGGTCACGGATGTGGTATTTCATATTATCGTCGGCGGGGTGAAGTTCTGTGTGTTTCTCGGATATATTTCTCTCATTTCTTTGATGAAAGATGTGAAACGGTTTTTTATGTATCATGGCGCCGAACACCAATCTATCGCGGCGTATGAAGCTGGGCAGGAGCTTACGGTCACAAACGCCGGACGGCATTCGCCGCTTCATCCAAGATGCGGTACGACTTTTTTGATCCTGGTCATCGCAGTTTCCATATTTTTGTTTTCGTTGGTTTTTCCTTTGTTGATCCGGATTGTGGGCGAACCCACCGGCCAGGGTTGGTTGAATCAAATTATATATGTCGGTATCAAGCTTCCACTGCTTTTGCCGATTGCCGGATTGGCCTATGAGTTGCAACGTTTAACCAGCCGGCACATGGAAAACCCGCTGGCGAAAATCTTGGCTTGGCCCGGTCTTGCCATTCAACGCATGACCACCAGACCGCCTACCGAAGATCAGCTGGAAGTGGCTCTTACATCGTTGAGAATGGCGTTGTCGCAGGAACAATCCTATTCTTCTCAGTCCGAGGAACGCAAGGGCGAACAAACCCTGGTTTTTGCGGATTATGACGCCGTGATGAAAGAGATTCCTTTGAAAACATGAGGAAATCTACTGGGAGGTTGGAGTGTTTTCCAAGCTTGATAAGGTGGTCGAGAGGTACAACCAACTCTCGAGTCAGCTTGAAGATCCCGAATATTTTGGAGATCCTGCAAAACTTCAAAAAATCGCCCGAGAACGCAAAAGTCTGGAAGAATTGGTCGAAACCTACGGCCGCTATAAAAGTGTCGATGCGCAAATCGTAGGCAACCAAGAGATATTGAAGGGAGACGACCCGGAGCTGTCGAAAATGGCCGAGGAAGAGCTTCCGCAGCTCGAAGCCGAGAAGGATCAACTGGCTCAAAGATTGCGGGTTTTGCTTTTACCCAAAGATCCGTTGGACGACAAAAACATACTCTTGGAAATTCGGGCCGGGACCGGAGGAGAAGAAGCGGCTTTGTTTGCGGCGGATTTGTTTCGCATGTATCAACGGTTTGCCGAATCCAAACATATCAAGCTCGAGCTTCTGAGTGAAAGCTTGGCCAATGCGGGCGGATTTAAAGAAGTGATCGTTCTTTTATCGGGAGGCAGAGTGTACTCGCATTTCAAATACGAAAGCGGAGTACATCGGGTGCAGCGGATCCCGACCACGGAAAGCCAGGGACGCATTCATACATCAACGGTGACTGTGGCGGTATTACCCGAGGCGGATGAAGTGGATGTTTCACTGGATGAAAAGGATCTCGAAATCAGTGTTTGTCGGGCCGGAGGTCCGGGTGGCCAAGGTGTCAACACGACCGACAGCGCGGTACGTATCACGCATAAACCCAGCGGGCTTACGGTGCACTGTCAGGATGAGCGATCTCAGATCAAAAACAAAGCCAAGGCAAAAAAAATCCTCCTGGCCAGGTTGTATGATCTCAAGCTGGCCGAA
>JBFFBT010000109.1:0-17126 GCA_041560255.1 Myxococcota bacterium
CGAAAAACAAATGAATGCGCAGCTTGGAGGCCTGTTCGGCCAGAGTCTATTTGGATCCTGGTCCGATCCCTCTAGTGTGTTGATCGCAGAACAAGCCGATTACAAAAAGAAAACCCGCCATCACGGCTATCTTGCCATGTTGACAATCTCATTGGTGGTTGCTTTGACCGCCTGGTTGATCACCACGGGTCTAGGATTACGCGAATCCGATCAACGCCACCGCATAGCGGATGACCTCAAAGCCTTTCTTCAGGATGGAGATCTCGGAAACGCCGCATTGTTTTTCAAAAAATTAGCCCCGGCCTCCCAATCTATCGAAGCATCCGACCCCCACTTGGATTTGATCGCCCGCGCCGAGGCGACTTTCTACCGTTTTGTGGACGCAGATCCTGCCAGAATGAAGAACATCGAAAACTTACTGCGGTTTGGAAACTCCCAGGACCCCGACAACCTCATCGCCCGCGGTCTGATGCTTTCCGCAGAAGAACGGTCGGCCATGCTCACCGAAATCAAAACCATGAGCGATAGAGAAAAACGTGAGCCCGAGATCCAATATTTGCTGGCAACCGCTTTCGATCGGAGCAAAAAAACCGCTGAAGCGGACCGAGCTTTCAACCGATCGGAGGATCTCGGTCCACATCATTTGGTGCACCTCGAAAGAATGGCCGAGTTTTTTCGACGGCGCAATGATGCCGACCAGGCTGATATGGTGGTTGATCGCATGATTGACATCGATCCCCATTCCCCCTGGACGAAGCTGGCAAGAGCTCTCCAGACCATACCCTACGGTAAAACACACCTTGTTTCAAAATCCGATCTTCAGGACGCGTTGCCTGATTCCAACACCCAGCTTCCTCCCGTTTTGGCGGCGGAGTGGCATTTTGCCATGGCGATCGCGGACTTGAGAGCGAACCGAGAGAAAAACGCGTCCGAGCACCTGCAGGCAGCTTATGAAAAAGTCCATCATCAACCGGCGTTCCTGATCGATTTTTTCATGCGATTAATCGACTTAGGCCAGTATTCGGCCGCCGATATAATGCGGTCATCTTCACACTGGCCCCAAAACAGACCTTCGGCCCTGGCAGCAACTGAAAAACTCGAGCGGATTTTGGCCAAAGAGGTCAGGAAAGACAAGACCGATTGACGATTAGATATTATACGTACGCGTACAACACTGCATTTTGGGTATTTTTGTTCATATTAGCACCGTTTGGAACTACGGAGGGACAGGAATATTTTCGGGTATCGCCCGGAGCGCTGAACCAATCCCATGCCGAATGGGACAGCAGCGACGGATGTGTAAAATGCCACGAGTTGGGCGGCGGAGTATTGGATCAAAAATGCCTGGATTGCCACAAAGATTTGAAAAAATCCATCCGCAACAGTAAGGGTATGCATGCCAACCTGAAAGAACGCTGCATTCAATGCCACACCCAGCACAAAGGCCGGCATTTCAATATTACCAATTGGAAGCTCCTGGGAGGAAGAAAGAATTTCGATCATGCCCGTACAGGATTCAAGCTGGAGGGCCGGCACGCCAAAATCGCCTGCTCAGCCTGTCATACCAAGCGGGCCAAGTCCGGACGGACCTACTACCCGGGTTTGATCTCCGACTGCAAAAGCTGCCATAAAAGCGTACACAATTTTACCCGGGCGGAAATGGAAAATCGCTGCGATGTATGCCATCAATCCGGTCGAAAGATATCCCCCTCCCTCACTGTAGCGAAAAGCTCATTCGATCACGACGCTGAAACCGCATTCAAGCTCGAAGGTCGACACAGAAAACAAGCCTGCGTCCAGTGCCATAAAAACCAACAGGTGGATCGACACAAAAAAAACCCAACCTGTGCGATATGTCACAAAAATCCTCATGGCAAGGATTTCTCAAAAACCTGTACGGAATGTCATCATCCCAGTCGCAAGTGGAAACAAAACCAATTCAATCATGACACCACAGGCTTCGCACTTAGAGCCAAACATCGGAGGTTGGCCTGCTCTCAGTGCCACAAATCCAAAGGGGCTTCGAAGCCGGGACGAAAATGCATCAACTGCCACCGAGACAAGCACAAAAAACGTTTTATGAAATACAGCTGTGAAAACTGCCACAATTTGAGCGGTTCGAGCGACGTCGCGTTCGATCACAAGGTCCATACGGGCTTCAATCTTCTGGGAGCTCACAGAGACAAAGATTGCAGGACTTGCCACCGGGGCAGCCGTCCGGATCGCTTCGAACGTTTTGCATACTACCGGAAAAGAGGATGCACGACTTGTCACCAGCACAAAAAAGCCCATCAAGGCAGGTATCGAACCCAGCAATGCTCTGGTTGCCATCTGGAAGGCGGCCGAAGGACCAAACCCTTTGATCACAACAAAGACACCCGGTTTACCCTCGATGGCAAACATCTCACGCTTTACAAAAACAAACAATGTGTGCAGTGTCATCCCAAAAAGAAATACCGTACCGGCAAGCTCACCTGTATCGCCTGTCACGAGGATCATCACAAGGGAAAATTAGGAAAAGACTGCGCACTGTGCCACACCACTCAAACTGCATTCAAAGATTTTCGTTTTGATCACGATCGCAAAACCAAGTTCAAGCTGGATGAGACCCACCGCAAGTTGGCTTGCGAAAAATGCCACCTGCACGGGAAAATCAAACCGATTCCCAGAGGCTGCCAGGATTGTCATCAAGACCGGGATCCCCATGGAGGCAGGCTTGGCAACCACTGTGACAAATGCCATGACACCAGCAAAAAAGCGCCCAAATTCGATCACGAAACCATGACTCGGTTCGTACGCACCGGAGCCCATCTCAAAGTGGAATGCTGTTATTGCCATCGCAATATCCCAGAAGGCGCAAGCCCTCCCAAGCCGGGATGGACAAAACATGTACAACCTCAACCGGTAGACCCGGCATTTCCTGTTATGGGAAAAACATGCCGACAATGCCATGCCGATCCCCATCTGGGTCGATATGCAGATCACTGCGGCTCGTGTCATAACACGGTGGATTTCAAAGACGTTGATAAAAACTTCCACACCAAAGGGGATTTCAGGCTTTACGGCGCGCATCTTCAGCTCGATTGCAATCGTTGTCACCAAAGAGACACTGCTATGGCGGGATTGGGAGAAGCCTGCCGGTTATGCCACCAGGAAGACGATGTACACAACAATGCATTGGGCGACGACTGCGGTCGTTGTCACACCCAGTACGACTGGTCGAACCCACGTTTCAATCATAGCAATACCGGTTTCCGGCTCAGGGGCGCCCATAGGTTTGCGCTCTGCCGGGATTGTCACGGTATCGGAAGCTTCCAAAACGTTCCCACCGATTGCACATTTTGCCATCAGGATGAAGCCGCGCGCGTTACCGCACCGCTGCATCAAGGGGCGACTTTCGAAAACTGTGAAAAGTGTCACAACCAAATAAGCTTCACTCCCGCCCGCTATACCCATCCGATCTATCCTTTGCGGGGTGTACACAAGAGCCTGGAATGCATGCAATGTCACGCAGACGGTGTTTTCGAAGGCAAACCCAATCAATGTGAAAATTGTCATCTGGAAGATTTTTCCAACCCCAACAACGATCCCAATCATATCAACGCCGGATTCTCCCCCCATTGCCAAGATTGCCATTCACCCATAGCCTGGAGACCCGGACGATACTGGCACAAAAGCTTTCGGAGAAGAGGCGCCCACCTGAGCCTGACCTGTCAGGATTGCCATCCAGGCAACGATTTCAACGGTGCGCTCGGCGGCCTTGGTTGGGATTGCGGACAATGTCATGGACCAGGCGGACCGGTCAACCGCTTTCCGCACGCCCATGTCGTAAGAGGTTTTCCGATTCAGTGCGATTTGTGTCACACTCAAAACGCCTGGCTGCCGGCCAAGACGCCTCCCCCCTATTAATCCAGAGGTTGCTGAGATGGCTTACGGTACATTGAAAATAATTTCATCCAAAACGAGAAGTTTCGTATGGCTCGCTCGGGCGGCCATCCTGGTCATGGTTGCCGTTACCGGTTGCCGGGAGTCGGATCCGGAAGGAAATCCTTTGGATCCCTTTGCCAATCGCAAACCCAGCCGATTTGTTTTGCAACTCGATCTGCATACTACCCCGGCGCCACAGCCGCAACCACCCGGTCGCTGTGATGTGCCTATTCATACCGACATCCTCCCCAACGACCTGGAACCCGAAAAAAACCTAATAAGTGTTCTTTCCCGTCAGGGAGAAATCCTCAGCACCCAATCGACCGACGCCGAAGGTTTTGCCGCGCACAACAGTACAACAACGGGAAGCTCCGTACTCGAGCTGGTCAGCATGGACAAACTTCTGCAGGCGGCATTTCCAGTGGACCTCGTATCCGCCCGAACCTTTGTATACGGCAGCTTTTCTCCGGATAGAGATGATTTGGACGCAGACGGCAGCACTCGAAACTGGGTAATCCTGATCGATGTTCTGGCAGATGCTGACGCCGATATGACATCCGACAACGGAAAGAGAACCCGCTGGATTTTCTCTGCCGACAAAACCATCGAGCTTCGGCATATCGGCCGGGGAACCAGTGTGCAAATCACCCAAAAACACAATTCGAACACCGCAGAAACCCTCGAATTTTCGGATCGAGACGGAGACTTCGTACCCGACGACCAAGACCCGGATCAAGACGGGGACACAATCCCCAACGACAAAGAACCAAACAGCTTATCTTGCCCGGGATTTCTGCATGAGCAATTGTCGGGCCCTACCAACAAGCACGAGCATCTGAAATGCAACGATTGCCATAAGACAACTGCATATTTTTGCGACGATTGTCACTCGCCTTTGGGTAGAAACTGGATCGAAAGCCCTCGGCCGGATCAACTACCGGCCGACCACTTTCAACGCGATTGCGAACAATGCCATAGGGCCGATCAGCCCTGGTCCATATCGCCTGGACCCGACGGCCATCACCACGAGACTTACCCGATATCCGGCGTACACCTCAAGACGAATTGTTTCGCCTGCCATATTACCGGAAACCTTACAGGTATATCCAAGGATTGTGAAGGTTGTCATCTCAGCGACTCGCCCGATCAACACGCCCAAAAATCCTGCGGTTTATGCCATGACGCCGAAGGTTGGAACCCCCCTGCAGTCGATCACAGTTTCTACCCGCTTTCCGGCGGACATCATGGGCTCGGATGCTCGGATTGCCATGGAGCGGTTCTCGAGGAAGGCCGATTCGAAAAGCCCAAACCAAATAAACAGTGCTCAACCTGCCACGATTTTTCTCAAGATCATATTCCAGACGACATCCACGGATGCGATCTGTGCCATATCGTAGATGGATGGACACCCCCGTCGGCCCACCGTGGCGATCCACCCAATGTGGTTTTTGATTACACCCAATGGTCCACCCGCTGGTTTCCGGTACCCCATCTGGCGGCACGTAATTGCAGGGATTGCCACACCCAGCTCGACAACTCGAACAAAGCAGTGTTTTTCAATTGCACAACTTCGCTATGCCATGGAGGTGCCAACGAATCCAACTTGAACCAAACTCACAACAACGGTCAAGACATGGGCACCGATCCTTCCACCCAGTTTCATCTTTATTTCTTCTCGGCGACCGATCCGAACGCTCCGGATGAATGGCCGACCGCCCATACCGGTTGTGTATCGGTGCACTGCCATAGCGACGGCAGGCGCCCTGGTTTTGAAGCCATATTAAAGGATTGAGTGGAGTGAAGACACCTCATACAAAATTGAGCGGATCTGGATCGAAAAACATTTGGACGCGCCTGCTTTTCGTGCTGACCACAGTGGGATGGATGCAAAACCTGCAAGCGGATCCCACCTCTTTGGACGGTTATTTGAATCTATCGCAAGTCATATCCAAAGACGATCAAACCGATCGCACCATCGCTTACAGCCAGCTTCGATCACTGGTTGACTACAATCATGAAGCTTTCTCACTTCATTTGGATGGTCGCGGAAGATTTAGTTGGAACCAAGAACGCCGAAACCGAATCGATATCAGCAGATTTTCGGCCCATTATGGATACGCTTCCGGCTGGTTTGATATGGGCCGGCTCATCAACGCAGCGGCTGCCAGCGCAAGAATCGACGGACTCGAAGCCGGTTTCAACTTCGGAAAACAAACCAGTGTATCGATCTTCGCAGGCCTTATGCCCCATCCCTGGGATGCGAGCCTCAACACAGATTTCACCACCGCGGGTTTGAGTTACCGCACGGGCGCTGACAACCTGCAGGCCGCAGGAGGGTTTGTGCTGCAACTCTATCAACAAGATGCCGACCGAGCGTATTTCGCCCATAATCTTTCATGGAGACCCAACGAATCTTGGGTGGTTTTCGCAAACACAACTTTTGATTTTCTGTCTCCCAGAGGCATTTTGGGAGATCTGGAAGATAAAAATCCCAACGAACAAAACAGCTTGGAACGGATCGACTTGACCAATGGATATCTATTGGTGCATTACAGAGAAAAGAAAAAGTTTGATCTTTCGTTCCGACTCAGCCACCACCACACGATACTGCCAAGCGCATGGTGGCGGGATTGGATTGATGAGCAAAGAAAACGGGTGGGCTTCGTAGTGGACGGTGAAGATCCCATCGGAACCCGGAGAACTTCCTCGCAATTGTCCGCGAACTTCTACCTGCATGAGGCATTGACACCTTATACCTCCGTTAGGCTGGACTACCGGCACAGCGATGACAAAGAAGGGTACGAAGCCCGGGCCGGCGCCAAACTGAACCTGGCAACCCATGGATTCATAGATCTTTTCTACAGCTACAGGCGGCATTACATCGCCGACAACCACCTGGCATCCCTACGAACCGAATGGGATCTATGGCAAAGTATCGTCCTGGAAGCCGGTTTCGGCGCCATGCATCACACCGTCCTGGAGACATCCACCACACTTTGGTTGTATGATTTGGACGTCGGTATGTGGATCGATATGAGGATGGTTTCCGATTCGTTGAAAGGCTTACGATGCTTGCTGCAAGCTCAAGCATACATCGAGCCGCAGATCACCGTCTATATGGGATTTGTCCAATTGGTCTACCGCTTGGGAAGCTGATGAGGACTCATCGAACTCGTAGAAAAAAGGAGAGCAATGATGAATCTACAAAGCATAGAGATCATGAAAACCATGATCCCAAGGCACAGATTCCATCTTTTACTCATTATCCTTTTTGCTTGGGAACTCTTTACCTGTCAAGGAAACGAGGGCGGTTTGGGACCCGACGGTCCCACCGGTCCCGCCTGCTGGGATTTGAATGGTAACGGCAGTTGCGAAATCGCCGCCGAAGACAACAACCAGGACGGCGCCTGCACGGTGGCGGATTGTTGGCCTGATTCGGTCGGAACTGTGTCCGGTTCGGTCATGAATTCTCTTAGCAACCAACCATTGACGGGTGTGGAAATCTCGATAGACCCGGCCGTGCCGGATACCACGCTTACCACGAATGAAGCCGGAAAATACGCGATATCTCTTCCAACCGGTGTGTATACTTTCAGCTACCAAAAAGAAAACTACACCCCCATCGAGCACAACATCAACGTGGCGGCTGGACTCAATACGGTCAGAAACGTCATCCTCGAACCCAAGTACCCCGTCATGGTGGACGCCGGCACCGACTTGAAAACCACCCTGGGCGCGAGCGTCGTATTGACCGGAAAATTTGATATTCTGGATGACTCCAGTGTTACCGGGCACAATTGGGTCCAACTATCGGGAGCCGAGGCAATCCTTTCGGCCGAAAACACTCCCAGCGTCGAAATCAACCTGCCTGATAAAGAAGCCTACAAAACCGAGCTACTGAGTCATTTGATGCTCCCGGACCGTTTAATGGTCGTAGGCATCAATCCGGATGCTTTGGATAAAGCTCAAACCATCACGCTCGAATACCGGGTTACAACCACCAGTGGAGTATACAAAGACCACGTGAAGCTGATCATCGATCTACCGTTCAGCCTCAGTACCGGATTGCAAAACGTGGCCGCCGGCACATCCGTCTTGGTCCAGGGAAAAGGCGCAACATACACCACCAGCTACAACTGGACTCTTACCAAACCAGACGGCTCGTCGGCCGAGATTGATGACCATACTTCCCGATATCCGGTATTTACACCGGATATCGCTGGACAATACACTCTTCAAGACAGCATCCTAGCGCAATCCATCGACGTGTTTGCAGAGCTTTGGTCGGGCTGCGTCCACGGCCAGGACGCTCAAGCCCGGCCTACCTCGATATACTGCGGTACAACCGGATTTTGTCACGGACCCAAGGCACCGGTCAACAACCAGATATTCGACACTTGGGCTCAATCCGGACATGCAGAGATCTTCACAGACAACCTCAACCATGCAGCTTTCCAAAAAGAATCCTGTTTTCTTTGTCACACGGTGGGCTACGACAAATCCAGTGCCAACAACGGGATCGATGACACGGAAAAATATCCGGATTTCATCGCCAGTCAAATGATCTCGAACCCCGATCCCGACAATTGGACAACCATGCTGGCAGACTACCCCAAGACCGCTCAACTTACCAATGTCCAATGTGAAAACTGCCACGGACCGATGTCGCTCGGAACCCAAAAGATCCATTTCAACTCCATCGTCGCAGATCCGGAATGCGTAAGCATCAGCTCGGACGTGTGCGCTGTGTGCCACGGTCAAGCCGATTGGAACGCCAGACACCAACAATGGCAGCAAAGCGCTCATGGCTCGTACGCTTCAGCCTTGGCCAACGGTGCACCGAGTTGGCCGGGCGGAGCTTCCGACTGCGGCCGGTGTCATGCCGGACAAGGATTTTTGGCCTGGATCGAAGCCGGTGATCTAACCCAGAAGATACCGGGCGACACCCAAGCGATCGGCTTGACCCCGGAGAAAGTCCACCCAATCAGTTGTACCACATGTCATGATCCGCATGCCGTCGGCAATTCCAGCGGAATTCCCAACGACGCCACAGTACGTATTTCCGGAGATACCCCGGTGCTTCCATCGGGTTTCCGTGCAATCGGCGTCGGCCGGGCCGCAATATGCTTCGTCTGTCACACCACCACATCCGGGCTCCATAACGATCAGGCAGGCCCGTTGCCCGGATGGCAGGCCCCGCATGCATCAAGTCAGGCCGATGTGTTGATGGGAGAAAATGCCTACTTTGTCGAACCGGGCATTCGCTCGCCGCATGCCTACAGCATACCGGACACCTGCGCCAACTGTCACATGGTGTTGTCGCCGGTGCCCGAAGAACCCGGGGCGCAGGGCGAAAGCACCAACCACACATTTGTCGCCAACCTAGGCATATGTGCATCCTGCCATGCCGACTACGATCCAAAAGGATTGCAAAAAGCCGTTCAGGAACAACTGCTGTCTTTATCTGCCAAGATCGATCAAGATGCGATCTCTAGACTTGAGAGTCTCTCAGAAATATGGGTGCGGGCTTTCGATCTGAACAACAGATTTTCTTCTCAAGATCCGGAAAACTGTGATCTCAAAATCGACACTCGTCCCGAAAGCCCCAATCGAATCATCCAAGTCGAACCGGTTCAAATCTTGGAAAAATTGGGTTTCATCGTCACCCTGCAAAATCCCATTGAAATCACATGGGTTACCGCGGGATCACCCACCACGGTGACAACCAACCGCTTCGGCATTCAGCTCCAATCGCTCAAGCTTGACAACAACGGTCAGGGCGCGGTGTTTGGACTAACCAGCAATATGGCGAAAGCCGTATGGAACTACCTGCTTGTCAGGTTTGATGAGAGTTACGGAATCCACAACACCCGTTTTTCCAACGAGGTCATCTCAAAAACCATGCTCGTTGATCTCACCTCAGGGTAGGCCTTAAACCGTTGGATCCAGGGTCTACTCGCCAGTTGCATAAAATGCCGTCATCCTGGATAGATTCTATCCAGGATCCATTGTTAAAATTATAGATTCTGGCTTAAAGCATGCCGGAATGACATTGTTGCCAAAAGCCACAAAAAGTTAAATTCCGGCTCAATCAAATATATGCACACATTTTGTTGTAGTCAGCGAATTTCGTGCGCTCTCAATACATCGTTATATGCAACGTTGGGGTCTATTGATACACGTGAATGCTCTGATCCGCGCTTGGCAGCAAATGCATTCCCAAATACGTAAACGCAACCGCCGCAAAGCCGACCAAAACCATCCAGGCCAAGCGTTTTCCTCTCCATCCCGTGATGTGATACAAGTGCAAGTAAATTCCGAAAAAGAACCAGGTTATCAGTGCCCAGGTCTCTTTGGGATCCCATCCCCAATAATTGCCCCAAGCATCATGCGCCCAAGCACAAGCGATCAACAAACCAACCGTAAGCAATGCAAAACCAAATCTCACTGATCCATCAAACAAGGTTTGCATGTCCATGGTCTCACCCGGAATGAGATCGGGTCTTTTGAGACTGAAAGGTTTTTGCCTGATCAAATAGATGAAAGCTGCACCGGTGGCTACAAACAAGGCTCCGTATCCGAAAAAGTAAATCACCACATGCGGAACAAACCAACCGCTTTGCAGCGCAGGCGGCAGGTTGACGACATCCTTGTCTTCACGCACAACCGCGTACGCCATGGTCATGACACACGCGATCGCAGAAGGCAAACCCAAAATACGGGTTCGGTACACCAACTCTATCACCAAGTAAACCAAAGCCACGCAGGCGGCCAACAACACCAAGGTTTCATAAAGGCTTCTGAAAGGAGGCTGATCGGTATGACTCCAACGTTCCATCAATTGGTACACATTGACTGCAAGCCCGGCGAGGAGAAAACCCGGCGACAACCACCGTAACACTCCTATCGACTTCAACCACATGCCGGCATACAAAAGCGCCGCAATGACATACAACACCAAAGATATGCTTGTAAGGTATTCAGCTTTCAGAATCATGCTCAAGCTCCGCTTGGGTTGATTTGTTCAACCGACGTTTGTTGAGGTCGTGGTTTCAGCTTTGCTCTTTTGCGCTTGATGAACGGCGGACCGAACAAAACCACCAGCACACCTGCCGAATTCAACATCAATCCTAGAAAAACCAGCCATAATCCCGGGTCTTTCATGATCGAAAACCCGGAAAAAGTTGGATCTTCACGCCGATAGTTTGATTGAAAAATGGAGTATCCTCGATATCCGAGAGGATGGTTCACTTCAACGGTTCGGGATAAAATTGGACGACCTTCTTCGATAATGGTCACCGTGCTCAAATAATCACGAACATCTTCCTTATTTTTCGAAGCCAATGCCAAAAACTTACCGTCTGGAAGTTTGACAGGCCTTTTCTCTCGCAGGGTTTGTTGGCGGTTTTGGTTTGGAATGAATATCCTGGCTACCGGGTTGTTTGCTCGTTGTGAACGGCTGTAAGGTTGTAAAGTACGCCCGGTCTTCTCATATATCCCAACCACAACCATGGTGTTCGTTGCGAGCGTCAACCGATATCCTGGAGTCAACGGCTCTTTTTTGATGAGTTGCCTGCCATCCAGATGCCACACCTGCTTTGAATCCCCCACCACGATCAATCGTATTTGCTCCGGGGTTCTTTTCTCATCGTAGCGATACGCGAGTTTTTCCATGACAGGAGCATTTGTATTGCCATGAAAAGAAGGATGTTTCGAAAACAGCCACTGTTTGGTAATTTCGATGCCTTTCAAATCTCTTACAACCAACTCGATGGCTGGATTAATCGGGTTGTTGGATCGGTTTTCGGGCTTTTTGGTTTTCATGTCGATGATAAAATCATTGAAAGCCTTCACCAGCTCAACCTCGATCTCCAGTTTTTCGATTACGGTTTTTCGTCCCAACTGCAAAGGTATCTCACCATCTTCCACCAACAATACATGCGGGGTAATGTCTTTGGGAGACTCCAAGTCCTTGAGCCTGCGTTCGGCATTCTCTTTTGACCAAAAAAAGACCAATCCATCCGGTTTATCCTCATCGGCTTTCATTTTTCCTGCCTGGTTTTCAAACTTCCATAGGATATCACCCGTTCCATCTGCATTTTTTAGAGCCAACCCGGGCTCTATCTCGTCTTTTGAAAACAGCTGGGCTTTCTTCTCGGTCTGCTCACCCAAAATTTCCACCACGATCCGTTCATGGTAATCCGGCCAGTACTCTACGACCTGTACACCGTATTTCTCGAGCGCACCGGACTGTTCCGGATCGACTGCTGCCAAGATCTTGTGCCCCTTTCCGTCGGGCTCATACAAATAAAATCGGTAGGCCGGCTCGTACAACTCGAGCTTGAAATCATCCAGTCGAACCACAAATCCAAGCGGGACGGAAGCTTTTCTTCCATCCGGAAATTCGACCTCGAAGTGATCGCTGGATTCACCCTCGTGTAAGTTGAGATGCCCCCGCACCCCCCAAGCCATTCCGATCGCCGCTCCACCCAGGGTCAACAGAATGCCCAAATGCGCTCCAACCGACCCTAACGTGAATACGGTCCACCGTCGTCTACGAAGCGTAACCATAGTCAAACCGCCGGACCCTACGCCCAACACAGCGCAAAAACCAAAAGATCGAAATATGTCATCGAGAAACATACCCTGGACAGCGTTGAGAATCGACGGGCTGTATGCAGCCCCAAGCACCGACTGGGGCTGGTTTTGCAAAATGACCGTCCCCAATATGGATAACATGGTCACGGCCAGAATCGCAGCCACCGCAAATTGGAATGAGGACACAAATCGTCTCCACCTGTTGGAAATTCCACCCGCGATCACCACCAAAAATCCGACCACTCCGACAAACGCCGCCCAGACAGTCTTGTCCAGGATGTCGACGACTCCGATTTGCATAAGAATATGCTGCAATCCTACCCCGGCTGCAAAACACAAACCGATGATGAACAATGCGCCTGCAATGGTCTTGTGTGAGGTCGGCTTCTTTGCTTCATTCCCTTGGCCGTTTTCAACCTGACTCGACGTTGGCATGTGTATACTCCGTATGGGATTCGATTTCAGTGTCTTTGGCAGTTGACACCCAACGGAGTATGTATCGCAGATCATCCAAAGTCAAGAGCAAATAAAAACAAATACTTACAAGAATAACCCTTCGGTTTCAAAAGAATGTAAGGTAACCTGATGACGGGTATTACCGTCGGCGCGTGGTTTCAGCTTTTTGGATTTTTCTGATAAGAGGCCAGGTATCCGCCATATTTATTTCTTTTCCGGCATTTTCGAAGGATCCGACTACCGGGATACTCTTCCCTACAGACAAACTGGATTTTACCACTTACCCAGCTTGCCACCGGCACCCCTCCTTTGGTCGCCGGATGATACCGCCATCTTTTGACGGCCTGCAAAACAGGCGGGTTAAAGCGCATATCATCTGTTTCAACAATTTTTACGGACGTTACCGATCCCGACGGGTTGACCAATGCGTTAAATACGACATCACCCGCGATGCCTTCCATGACAACTTCTTTGGGATACTCAGGTTCTATCTTGAAAACCAGATCCGCACGGGTTTCGGGATATTTCCGCTCGATTTCATGATTCTTTTTGGGAATCCCTGCAGATTCAAGGTAGCCTACATCGATCGCATCATGTTGACGACTTTGATGTTTTGGATTGACCGGGATTCTCGCCGCATGTGTCGCGATGTCCGCAGTGCTTGTCTTTATCGTCGATCTTTCAATCAGTTGCATCTGGACCAAATCCGCAGTCGCAGCAGGCATCGATTTTGTCTTTCTCACCGGTGTATCCGTCACAAACCTTTTCGCAAAATGCCGAAGCTCTGTTTGTCGGCGGACCCTCAAAGAATCTGTTTTCCGTCTGAATGCAACCGATTGTATATTTTCTGCTGGATTGTCGTTTCGCTCCACAGAATCCAAATCGAGTGATGTGTCTGGGTTCGACGAAAACCGACCTGTATCCGAAGAGATAAAATTGTTCATAATCAATGACCTGCCGCCATCCATGACTTCGGCGGCAAAACCACCGAAAACCTGAGCCAACATGCGGCCTCGAACCCGTGGCGCTTCGATCCATGATCCGACATCCAATAATCCACCCATTTGGGACCGCGAGCCATTTTCATCCAGAGAATGCGTGTAATCTCCAAGCGGAAAAATTTCCGCTCCAGTCAATCCAGTAGTCAACAAAACGATCGCAAACACCATGTGGGTGCACACAAGCCGGGGTTTGGAAATACCGGATTCCTTCATGAGCAGAACAACTCTTTGGTATAGTTGGCTTTTACTTAAAAAACCGTGCGCAATCGCTTTCACCGACTCTTTTCTCACAGCGATACTTTTCAATACCTCCAGGTAGGCCTTACGCTCGCCTGTAAGCTTCACTACGGTCAGATCTACAGATTGTTCTCGACATAGGGCAATTCTTCCCAATAAAGACCAGACCGCCGGATGGAACCATAATAATGCCCTTATCACCTCGTCAATCAACCCCAGCAACCAATCATTCCTTTTCACATGCAACAATTCATGACACACAATGGCCCTTTGCTGTGCACCAGGAAGTGTAATAAAATCGGCAGGTAAAAGAACGGTTGGATTGATCCAGCCAAATGTCGCCGGACCTGAATTGTCGTCAGACAAAAGAAATGTCGCCCGGCAATCGATCCATTTTTCCATTGCGTTGACGAGCGTCAAGGATTGCAGCGGATTCGCATTGCGCCGCATTTTCCGAAGAGAAGCCATTCCGATGGCGATCCATACAAGACGTAGAAAAGAAACCCCCACCAGGACAACAACCACGCCGAAGATGGACATCGGACCTGAGGATACAGGAATGACCGATGACACCATCCCAACAATATGGTCAACTTCTTCAGTCGGAATGATCTTAGGATTTTCAGAGGGCCACATCCATACCACCAGAGGATACAAGACAACCATCGGCAACAAAATCCGGTAATATGTCAGCAGCGCGTGTGGATTTCTAAGCCCCAACAATTTGGGCAACAATAACCCGACGACCAAAAGTGTCGAACTTTGTATCAAGTACGCACAAATGTTCGGCATAAGCTCGCCGATACTCATCACAGCTCCCTATTTCATATTCGAAATATCTTTCTCATCACAATCAAGCATCAACCCAAAACACCAATTCTACACTCCGGGATGATCACCTCTTTACAAATAAACCCACCACGGCAAGCATACTGACATGGTAGTACTATCCAAATAGTATGTCAAGACGTAATTTCCTCCGGAATGGTTTTCAAAACCCGCCTCAACTTCAAATCCTGATTCAACCCAATACCTTTCTAGACCGCATAAGCATGACAAGCCCTATGCAAGCCGAAATGATGATCCACCCAAATGCGGATCGGGAAAGGTCGGTTGGACCACACATACACCCGTTGCCCAAAATGGCGTCAGCATCCGTAGGATCGGGATCCGGAGTGGGATTTCCATCCGTGATGGTGGTAAACTTCCAAATGTATGGTGATATCAAGCCATTACCAGACTCATCCTTCACATTGGTCGGAACCGTTACGGAGTACTGGGTTGCATACTGCAAAACAACTCCGCTAAGCGAAAATACTGCGGTGTGGGTCTCGGCATTGTAACTGACACTACCGGCCGCGGGAGGCTTTAAAATGATTGCCTGGTTGGTAATGGTTTGCATATCCATGGGTTTACTGAAAATCACTCGAATCTCCGTATCTACGGATATATGTTCCGCTCCGTTTTCGGGAGAGGTAGATACAACGATCGGATTGGGTAAAAAAGTTACTGCCTCATCCGAACCCATGTCCGGTTCGGCAACTCCACTGTTGTCGGCATCGATGGTGCGATCCTGACCTTTCCAGTCGAACTCCGGCAAATCGGGCGCGTTGGGATCCCCTTTTTCAATAACCGGAGAAAAATGGGTAAGTTTTTCATGTGCATCCAAGAGAGGGTTGAGGTCGAGGTTGTTGCGCTGGCTCAAGTTGTCACCTATCTTGACAATCAATCCGCTAAAATCGTTGTTGAATACATCTACGACCGCTCCCACTCGGTCGGAAGGCAGATCTTTGTCATCGAAATCGTCATCAACATATATATCCTCTCCACCGTTGCCGGCCGAGTTGTTCCATATGATATTGTTGTAAATCTTTGCAGATGCTGCGTTGCCCGACATCCATACCGCCAATCCACCTCCACGATCGGAAACTTGGTTCGAATGAGCAGTGTTGTTGATCATGGCAAACCGCCCTTGCCAAGAAAACACTGCTCCTCCCGTAAAGGAAATATTCTTGGTGAATAAGTTATTGCGCAACAGTGAGCTCGACTCCGAGGTGCCTGAAACAAATATGGCACCACCCTGCTCCTTGGCTGTGTTTTCCCAAAAACGGTTGGCGTCGAATCTCGTTGAGGCGGCTTCGATATCGATAGAAACTCCGCCTCCCCCAAACGTGGACTGGTTGCCGATAAATGTATTGTGCTCCAAAAATATCGAGCTTTGATTTTTTCCCTCGAAAGCCAAACCTCCACCGTATGATCCCGTATTATCTAAAAAATAATTATTATCAATTCCCACTGTGCAGGCGTTCGATCCAAAAACCTGCACCCCGCCGCTTGCAAACTGCGCCATATTGGTGGTTGAAAAATTCTGAAAGGTATTCTTTGAAATGCTCACCGCCGAGCTCTCGCAGAATATGGTCAACCCGGAACCAAACAAATTGTTCTGATTTCCGGCAAACTGGCTGGAAGCAACCAAAACTTTTCCGGAACCCGATTTCAACTCGACCCCCTGACCGGCGCTGCAGGCAATCTGGGAGTCGAAGATGCTGTCTGATAGAGTGATTCCGCCCGCACCGGTCGACACCAGCAAGCGTTCGTCCTTGTCGTTGCACGCATCAGTAAAAAAAGACAACCCGTCCAAATCGACACCGGCATTCGAGGTTTCAATCCTCAACCTCCCTCCAGGGTTTTTGAAACCGATACCGTGTAGTTTGATGATCAACCGCGAATCGTCTGCCAAGTTGAGGGTGGATATATGCAAAAAGCTGCTGATCGATTGCCCCAGAAACTGGGTCGTATCTGCTCCCTCGCCCTGAATCGTCAACGAAAACGCCTCGGCCGGCTCCGGCTCTCCGGCAGGTATGTACGCCAGCGGCTGGGTTTGATTCGAAAAATCATACCTGCCCG
>JBFFBT010000110.1:0-17120 GCA_041560255.1 Myxococcota bacterium
GGATCTCCGCTTTCTCCGTAGTCGTGAGGTCTTCTTCGGCGCCCTTACCCTCATCGATGTCAGCCTGCTTGACCCATCTGCGGAGTACGGTTTGACTCAAGTCCAAATTCCTCGCCACTGCGGAGAGACTCTCTCCGCTTGTCCGTACAAGTCTGACCGCATTCGCCTTCTGCTCGTTCGTGAATTTACGTCGTTTCCTCGGGGACATCTGAACCTCCTGGCGGGATTATCCCACCTATTTCAGGTGAGGTTGAAGAAGGACCCGATTGACTTGTTTGAAGTCAATGGTTTTAGTGCGATCGCGGACCTCCAGAAGTAACCCAAGGCAGAGGTTGCGGGTGCGTCTCAAGATACCTTCTGAGGATCGCACGATGAGCTTGAGGGCATCCTCAGTAAATAGGTCATATCCCCGGGTCGAGATTCTTCAATTGCTTGGGTTTCATTCCTGATGAAAAAACAAATTCACTATCGGATAGCAAAAAAATAACCAAGTGGCACTAGGTGAGTTTCTCTCGGATCGTATCTACGATGATGCATTGCGATATGGCGGCTGAAAATCCGTAGAGGCAGGCTGTGGCTCTAAAGAACTCGGTTATCAGCACACCCGATCGGGTGAGTTGGCTTGTGTAGTAGGAACTAAAGATAAAATTGGTAGCGTCGTAAAACAGCCAGCCAAAAGTGCTTATGGTCATAAAGACCCATGGCCAAAATAGAAATCCACCCCTGAGCGCCAAGGCGGTAAGCAACAAGGGCGCGATGAGTATCAAAATGGCGATATCTCCCAAAGACGACGCCAGACCGACCAAGGTGTTGAGGTTGCCTTGCAATAGTCCTTGCATGCCTTTGACAATGGCTGGTCCTACAATCGCCAGGGCCAGGGCCGTTGCGCACACCGTGGTGAGAATCTGTGCTTTTTTGGACACGGGTATGTTGAGATCGGCGACTTTCCAAGTACGAGCAAGCATGAACATGCCCATAACTCCTAGAAAATTTGCCGATACGACCATGATGCCCGAGACAATATTCATCTCGGCGTCTTCGAAAATAGGCATGCCGACCTGACCAAGTACATAGAGCATGTCGCGAAGGATCAGCATCATCATGAAAACGAACAAATATCCCCAGGCCCGGCGAAGATAATCACCCTTTTGGTATTTTCCGGCCGCTAAAAATGCGCCTACAACCCAAAATAATTTCACGATTTCTATCTGAAATCGCCGGTATACAATGTTGGTTTGATCGCCGAACAGTAAAATATCGACAACCAAAAAAGCACCGCTCAACAACAGCGGAAATCCTATTAACATACGATATTTCATGACATTGCCTCTCATCCAGCCATCATCGTGATGATTGCAGCACGAGGAGTTTTCGGGTTGCCGGGATGTGCAAATGGCTTCACTTACTTTCTATTGTATTGAGAACGCTAGAAATTTGCAAATCTGAAATCGGATGATAATGAGATATATGGATCTCAACTGCACCAGAAACCGTTGTCCAGAGCTTGACTGGAAAGCACGCGGCAGTGACGAGGGGTTGGAAAAGTGGTTTGACCACAGCGTTTGCATATCCAATAGGTATTGTCCGGGTCGGTAAATACATCATAGCAGGTGCCGGATGGAAAATATGAGAAACATCCTTGGTAAGTCCATTCGGTGTCGGTGTTCGACTGAGCAACCGACAGGCTGTATGCTCCCGAGTTTTGGTCATCAACATCCATTTTTGCAGATGCAAACCACGCCGTCATGCAAACCATGAGAAGACCAACAGTACAGGCGATTACTTTTTTCATGATGACTCCTTTGAATGGTTTAGAGCTTGAATGATATTTTGGAAAATGTATTGAATATGAGTCTGCCTGCAGGGTTGGTGTGGGGTCAAGCTTTTTGTTTTTAAGAACAACCCGGTTCGCTGGGACCTGCGTGTATGAGGGCCTGGTTGAGGGTTTCCCGGGTTAAAATTTCAGGCAACAGTATGGCATTCTCATCCGGTTTGCAGGCGGGAAAAACCAGATACATGGGTACCCCGGCTCTCCGATGCCGTTTGAGCCATCTCATGACGACCGGATCGAAACGGGTGTGATCGGCTTTGAGGGTTGCAATGTTGAGTCGATCAATAAGCTTTTTGGTCTCATCGCGTTCGATGATGAGTTTCTCGTTGGCTTTGCAGTTGAGACACCATTCGGCGGTAAAATCGATGAAAATGCTTCTGCCCTCTCGGCGTAAATCTTTTAATTTGCTTTCAGAAAATGGTTGCCAGTCGATACCTACCGGCGATGTGTACACGTTAGGGGATACCGCTTGGGTGTGCTTCGGAAACTCCAGAATCCATGCGCCGATAACGGTGAGAAGCACAAATAGAGGTATAAGTATTATGAGCCTGGTTTTATTCGATTGGCGATCATGGGTCCACAATCCGAAAAGCCAGGCGCACAATGCGATCGACAACATAAACCAGAGCATGTTTTTCATGGCCGCAACGCCGTATCCGTCCGCCAAAACACCCAATAACCACAGGGCGGTGGCGAAAAACAAAAACGCCATGATCCGCATGACTCGATCATACCGGTCGGTTACTTTCGAGGGCAGCAATCGAGTCCATCCCGTCCAAACACCCAAAAGCAAAAATGGGCTTGCAAGACCGAGACCCACGATGAACAGAAAGAGAACAATCATCGGACTGCTTTGGCTGAAGGCATACCCGAGTGCCGGACCGAGGAACGGAGCAGTACAGGGGGTGCCTAAAAAAGTTACCAACAATCCGGTGAAAAATGATTCCAGCAGGGGATTGGATCGCCTGATTTTTTTTATTTGTTTGAGGTTGTCGGCATGCCGGCTCGATTTGAGAGAAAATGTTTTCAGCATGCCGAGACCTGCAAGCAACAAGAGCGAAATCATAAAAACCAGGAACCAGGGATTTTGAAACTGAAACCCCCATCCCGCCTCATGGCCGAGGTGTTTGAGCAATACCACGAATAGAGAAAGTGAAAGCATGGTCGCCAAGACTCCGGCCGAGTATGCCAATGCGTTTTGCCAAAGCAAACGGCTCTTTTGCCTCGGATTTTCGATGTCTCGTACACTTCGAACAACATGCAACAGCTTGGGAACCACCACCGGTATGACACATGGCATGATATTGAGAAGCAAGCCGCCCAGAAATGCGAACACCAGCATCCATCCAATCGATTGTCGAGGCTCGGGTGGCATATGCGAGGCCGGGTGTGTTTCCGGAGTAGTGCGACGGCTTAGATCAGTTGGTTTTTGATCTGCTGGTTTTTTCTTTGGTGGTATGCTTTTGATGTCGAGCGTGTAAGCCTTTTGTTGATCTTGTTGGGCGTGGTCCAAGCGACCTACCACGATTCCACCTGCTCCCGGTAGACAATCGACGCCGCTGAATGTCATGGAGGCCGATATGTTGCGGTTGTCTTGGGAGTTGATTTGATAGCTCTTGATTTGACATGTGCTGTTTTCTATCCATTTGGGTATGAATCTGTCGACCGAGACAAACCCGTCGAGAGCGAATGTCAATTTGAATTCACCATTTTCGAGGTGAAAGGATTCGAGTCGGGCGCTCGTGCCGGAAGAATCGGTGGGCATTTCTAGGTATGTTTTTACAAAGAGATTATTCCATTTCGAAGGTTTGGGTTCTTTTCCAATCTTGAGGTCGATTGCCAAATCCGCGTTTCCGGGGATGCAGGTTTCTTTGCATGCCAGCCAGGATACATTTGCCTGAATGGTGACCGTGTCGGACTGAGGTTTTGCGTACGACATGGCTTTGGCAGGTATCAGAATCGACTCCTTGTAACCAAAGCTCATGTTCTCTATCGGGTCGGGATCGAAGAGCCCGGGGGTAGGGTAGGATGACTCGAGCACTTTTGTATGGGTGGTGTCGCTTGTGTATGCTATCCGAGTGGGCTTTCCCGTATTTCCCGGATAGTTCCAGTAAATATGCCAGCCGGGTGACATGTTGAAAAGGACGCCTACGCGATACTCTTGTCCCAAACCGATGATTTCTGAATCTGAAATCAAGATTGCTTGTATGGGAGTCGCCGTGTCGTCATCCATAGGGTTTTCGGCCGAGATTGATTCAGGCACAAAGAAAAAGAGAAAAAAAAGATATGTGGATATGTATTTCATGGCGAGTGATATTGCCATGACCATGTCCCGATGGCAAGTGTTTCGCCGAAATGTCAGACCGGTCCGAATGTTTGATAACACAATGATATTATGAAATAATATTTCAAGATGGTTGACCGAAGACCAGTCTTAATGCTATGAAATAGGCAAACACCTTTGTATCTATCCAATCGAATCGACTTGATGGAAGGCGATCGGCCGGTGATGATTGTTCTAAGATGAGGATGGATTTGAAAGGAATTATGATGGTTCGAGTTGGTCATGAAGATGGAAATACCCGTCGACTCAATCCGGATGAGAAAGCCTCGAAAGAGATACAAATCAATTCCATAGATCTAGAAATCATCATTGAAAACAGTGGATTGGCCTGGTGGGATCAAAATTTCTCAACCGGAAAAATCACCAGAAGTAAAAATTGGTCGACCATGTTGGGATACGAACCGCAAGAGATAAACGCGGATATCGAAGGGTGGTCCCAATTGATTCATCCCGATGATCGATTTTGGGTGGAGCAGGCTGTTCGGAAGCATGAGAGTGGGCAAACCCCTCTTTTCGAAGTGGAACATCGGATGCGCACCAAGGACGGAAAGTGGAAATGGATCCTCAACTGGGGAAAAGTCATCGAGCGGGATGTGAACGGTAAGCCCGTACGTGCGGTGGGCACGCATATGGATATCACCTGCCGCAAGGAGATTGAGATTGAAAAAGCAGTGCTTATTCATAAACTTGAAAATGCACTCAAAGAAATAAAAATTTTGAGAGGCATCATACCGATTTGCTCTCATTGCAAAAGAATACGGGATGATAAAGGAATTTGGATGCTTCTCGAATCATACATACAGGAAAGGTCCGAAGCCGAATTCAGTCATGGAATGTGTCCGGAATGCATAAAAGAACAATACCCGGATCTATATGCAAAAATTCGTCTGGATACAACCTAGTGCCTTCCTCGGATATGATTCGATATAATGAACTGCATGCGCCCGCATGCGGTTGAGCCGTACAATATGAGATGATTATCTTTCGTTGACAATTTCAAGCACAGTGGGTTAGTGTCTTGAAATGACTGAAAAACTTCGACCAACTCTATACTTAGTGGATGGAAGCTCCTATATTTTTAGGGCATATTACGCCATCAGGCACTTGTCGACCAGCAAGGGGGTCGCCACCAACGCGGTTTTCGGCGTGACCCAGATGTTATTGAGACTGCTCAATGATAAAAATCCAACCCACATTGGGATTGTCTTGGATGCCGGGGGAAAAACCTTCAGGCACGATTTGTATGAAGATTACAAAGCAAATCGACCGCCTCCACCGGAAGACCTCAAACAGCAATTTCCCTTGGTCAAAGAGGCCATACAATCCCTAAATCTTAGGCTCGTCGAGGTTGCAGGGGTGGAAGCCGACGATGTCATTGCAACCATCACCCGCAAAGCCGTTCGGCAGGATTATGACGTCGTCCTGGTCAGTGGAGACAAAGATCTCATGCAACTGGTGGGCGAGCGGGTCAGCATGTATGATTCGAAAACCGATATTTCCTACGATCGGGAGGGGGTCAAAAAGAAATTGGGAATTTATCCCGAGTTGGTGGTTGATTTTTTGGCTTTAACGGGTGATGCCTCCGATCATATACCCGGGGTCAAAGGGGTTGGGCCCAAGACAGCCGTCAAGTTGCTGGAAGAGAACCAGGATTTGGACGTCGTTCTCGAGAGAACCTCTGAGATGAAACCCGGTAAGTTGAGGGATGCGCTGTTGGAAGACGCGGATAGAGCCCGATTGGCCAAAAAATTGGTCAAGCTGAAGGATGATGTGCTGCTCCAGTACACTTTGGATGAATTCATTCGCATTCCTCCTGAGTTGGATGTTTTGGACGGATTTCTAGGCGAGATGGAGTTCGGCGGACTTCGAAGACAACTGGTCAACAAGAGAGTAATCGACACCGGGGTCTATAGGACAATATTCAACCGTGAAGATCTACAAGCGTTGATGAGCGAGGTTTGCGCTTATAAGTGTTGTGCCTTGGATCTCGAGACCACCTCGTTGGATCCCATGAAGGCCCATATCGTAGGTATCAGTCTGTGCCCCAAAGATGGACGCGCGGCATATATACCGGTGGCCCATCATGACCCACATGCAGAAAAACAGCTTTCAGTCGATGAAGTGCTCGAGATCATAGCGCCTCTATGGCAGGATCGCGAAATTCGCCTATTTGGACAAAATATCAAGTACGATGCAGTGGTATTGAAACATCGCCACGGAATCGAGCTGCCTCAAGTGGCTTGTGATGCCATGGTGGCTTCCTATGTGCTCGATCCGAGTAGATCCAGTCATTCTTTGGACAACCTCTCCCGCGATCTTTTGGGCCACGAGACCATCAGTTTCCAGGAGGTTGTCGGTGAAAAGAACCCATCTGCGAGCTTTGCGGATGTTTCCATCGATAAAGCCACGGCATATTCCGGCGAGGATGCCGATGTGACCCTTAGACTTTGTGAGTTGTTGTTGCCGATGGTCGAGCAACAGTCCATGAGCTCTTTGTTGCGGGAGATAGAGCTTCCCCTCATCAATGTGCTTACGGATATGGAAGTTGCAGGTGTTCGCGTTGACACGCGAAAACTCGATACATTGCGTGATGATCTGAGCCGGGAGATCCAGGCTCTTGAGGAAAAAATATTCTTTTTGGCCGGAAAAAATTTCAACATCAACTCCCCCGCCCAATTGAGGGTGATCCTGTTCGAAGAGTTGGGATTCGAGAAGAAAAAGAAGACCAAGTCAGGCGCCTCGACCGATTCTTCGGTTTTGGAAGAGTTGGCGCTTTTCCATGATTTGCCGAGAGAAATCCTCAACTATCGATCCTTGTCCAAGCTTATGACGACCTACGTAGATGTCTTGCCGAGTATGATCAATCCACAAACCGGACGTATTCATACGAGCTTCAATCAAGCCATTACGGCGACCGGGAGATTGTCGTCGTCAAACCCCAATCTTCAGAATATACCCATCAGAACGGAGATGGGCAGAAGAATCCGTGAAGCTTTCATTGCCTCTGAAGGATGTTTGTTGATGAGTGCGGACTATTCGCAGGTCGAGCTTCGCATATTGGCGCATCTATCGAAGGATCGGGCGCTGCTGGAAGCGTTCCAAAGAGGGGACGATGTTCATGCCCAGACCGCCGCGCGTATTTTTGATGTAGAGTTGAGTAAAGTGAACAGTGAAATGCGCAGGCGCGCAAAAGCCGTGAATTTTGGAATCATCTATGGGCAGGGAGCATTTAATCTGGCGAAACAACTCGCCATACCTCTTGTTGAAGCCAAGCAAATCATCGATAATTACCTTGAGCGTTACAGCGGTGTGAAACAATGGGTTGATAACATCCACGCAAAAGCCCGCCGGGACAAGCAGGTTCAGACCATGTTTGGTAGAACAAGAAAACTGGAAGACATTCATTCTACGAACGCTCGTATTCGGGCCAACGCGGAGCGTATCGCCCAGAACACGCCCATCCAGGGAAGCGCTGCGGATATCATCAAGCGCGCCATGATCGATATTCATCGGGTTATTCGTCAAAAGGGGATCCAGGCCAAGATGGTTCTGCAAGTGCATGACGAATTGGTGTTTGATGTTAAGAAACAACACGCTGGGCTGCTGGAGCAAGAGGTCCGCCATTCCATGGAAACCGCAGCGAATATGGAAGTGGAATTGGTGGTCGACATTTCCAGTGGGGACAGTTGGGCGCAAATTCATTGATGGTATCGGTATGCCGAATTCGGAAGAAAAAGAACAAATACGACGATTACGTAGTGAGTTAGTGAGGACCGACGCTCGTGTGCAGGCCATGACTCAGTTGGCCAGGAGCCTCAATGCAGTATATGATTTGGATATTCTATTGAAACAGGCCGTCGCGCGGGTTACCGAAATCATGGAGTCGGATCGCAGTACGTTGTTTTTGGTCGACCGCGACCGGAAAGAAATTTGGTCCAAGGTCGCGCAGGGAGAAAATCTCGAGGAGATTCGTCAACCAATGGACGCAGGTCTGGCTGGATGGGTGGTCTCTACAGGGAAAACCCTGAACTTAACCGATGCGTATAAGGACGATCGCTTCAATCCCAAGGTCGATCGTCAGACGGGTTACCGGACGAAAAGCGTTTTATCGGTTGCTTTACGCAGCAAACAAGGTGACATCATTGGGGTTTTACAAAGCTTGAACAAGAAATCCGGTCATTTTACCGACAACGACGAGATGCTTCTGGAAGCGGTTGCTTCCCAGGTTTCGATTGCGATCGAAAACGCACAATTGGTCAACAATATTATGACCAAGAACCTGGATTTGACCAAAGCCAAAGAGAACCTGGCAAACAAGGTCGAAGAGCTTCAAGTCCTTTATGAGTTGGAAAAGGAAATATCCGCTGCGGTGGACGAACAACAAATGCTGCATCGTTTGTTGAGGCGGGCGGTAGATCTTTTAGAATGTGAAGCGGGAAGCATTGCGTTGGTTTCCGAGGATTGTGAAGAGCTGTTTTTTGCTTCTGCGGTGGGAGAGGCGGAAAAAGAGATCCGACGTATTCGGCTTCCACCAGGGAAAGGAGTTGCGGGATGGGTCGCTCAATCCGGCCGATCGGCTCGTGTGAACCAGCCGAGTGAGGATGATCGATATTATCCTGACGTGGAAGAAAAAATTGGATTTCCGGTCCGGAATATCCTGGCAGTCCCCATGGCGGCGGGTGGCGAGAAAATCGGTGCATTGGAGCTGTTGAACAAACGGGATGGAGAATTTGGTCTCAATGACGAAATGCTGGCGTTTTTGATAGCCGGACAGGCGGTATCCGCAATACAAGTATCCCGCCATCGGCAACAACGTGATCGGGAGAACCGGCTTTCCACCATTGGACAGATGTTGTCGGGAGTAATTCATGACTTTCGTACTCCCATGACCATTATATCGGGATATGTACAGTTGATGGCCATAGAGGACGAAGAAAGGCGCCGAAAAGAGCAGTCGGAGCTGGTTCTGCGCCAATTCGAGTTCATCAACGAAATGACCCGGGAGCTTTTATCATTCGCGCGGGGTGAGAGTAATCTTTTATTGCGCAAGATCCGCATAGACGAAACCCTTAAGGATATGGAGGAGATACTGAGGCGGGAGTTCGAGCCCAGCCGGGTACGGGTCAATGTGCGGATGGCAAATCCGATAACCTTCCGGGCGGATGACAACAAGCTGCGCAGACTCATTCTCAATATCAGCCGAAATGCCCTCCAGGCCATGCCTGAGGGTGGAGAGTTCGATATAGAAGTTGGAGACGACCAAGAGGGGGTACGATTTGCATTTTCAGACACTGGACCAGGTATCTCGGACGAGATACGATCGCGGTTGTTCGAACAGTTTTTTACAAGCGGTAAACGCGGAGGCACGGGTTTGGGGTTGGCGGTGGTAAAAAGAATCGTAGATGAACATGGAGGGAAAGTCTGGGTTGAACGTTCCCAAAAGGGGGGCGCCTGCTTTGTGGTATGGCTTCCCAAAAGGTCTGAAACATAAAGAATGTTTTTGGTTTTTTTGACAGCCGTCACGAGTGGGTTACAATTGATATGACACGTTTGGTTTCATAATGTATTGCCGAAGAAGGATATGGATTTGAATACCGGTTATTCTTTTAGATATGTCTTTGTCCTGACGGGATGTATTGCTGCATTTGCAGGGTTGGTTTTGGGGTGCGGCGCAAATCAACGCTTGGTGAATCGCCTCGAGATGTTGGAAAAGAAAATGGGAGATATACAACGTTCACAGGGGAAAATGATCGAAAGAATCGATGAAATAGAGATACAGATTTCATTGCTCGCAAAGAAATTCGAATATCGTCAAAACAGTACGCACGAGAAAAATCTTTCCCTGGGTGGCGAATTGGTGACCGAGGATCCTGACGTAGTGCATTCCGCCAAGGTTCATGCCCAGAGGAAACCGGCTCCAAAAATAAGATCGTACGAAAAACTCATGGCGGAATTGGATCCTCGTATTGTATCCGAGAGACTACCTCCGGATCCAGCCACGCAAACCACCAAGCAAAATATGAGACCGGTCCATGATCGAGCTTCGAGGGATCTCGCTCGAGCTCAACAAGCCTATACACATTCAGATCACAAGCAAGTAGTAGCCATATTGGTTGAATGGTTGCAGCAATATGCCGAACACCCCGATGTGGCCAAGGCCCGTTATATTTTAGGAAACTCACGTATTGTTTTGGGAGATTTGGACAAGGCGCAGGGAGATTTTACTATCATAGCGGAGAAATATCCGAAGGATCGAAATGCACCGCAGGCTCTTTTCATGGCTGGACGGTGCCAGGAAAGACTGGGTCGGCTCAGACAGGCACGTAGTACATATCTGCAATTGGTAGAGTCCTATCCTCTTACCAAAGAGGCGGCCGATGCCAATCAAAGACTGAAGGCATTGAGGTAGGAGGAGGTTTCGGCATGAAAAAGGATTCAGTCGCTTTTATTTTTTCTTGCGTCGCAATTGGATTGTTGATTTTTGGAAAACCGGTTTTGGGGCAGGATGAAGACGTGTACGGCGAGGATGAAGCCCTTGAGACTTCTGGAGACGAAATACATTATGAAGCCAGCGAGGTCGAAAGAGACAACCGGTTGGTTGAAAAGCCCGATGCGCCGACCCAGGTCCAGAAAGAGCACCGGGTGATACCGGGTGACACTTTGTGGGATCTTTGTGCGGCCTATCTCAACAACCCCTGGTATTGGCCGAGGGTTTGGTCCTATAATCCGGAGTTGTCCAACCCGCACTGGATCTACCCGGGTCAGATTGTCAAGTTTTTTCCATCGGGCGCATTACCCAGCGAGATGCTGGTCTCCAACGAGATAGATATACCCGAATCCATTCCGGAACTACCTGAAGAAAAAGAAGCCGAAGAGATGGTCAAATTTGCAGAAGGTAAAGATATTGTTAGAGTTAAAGAAGTTACATCTCTGGATGTCAACCGAGACTCGTTTGTGACCAAGGAAGAAATCGAAACAGCGGGATACATCAAAGCATCGCGGGAAGAAAAAGAAAATCTTTCCCAGTTCGACTCGATCTATATTGAGTTTGCCGACTCGCAGAATGTGGAAGTCGGCCGGGATTGGTTGGTGGTACGCACCATCAAAAAGATACATCACCCCAATACCGGCGATTTCGTCGGATACCATACCCAAGTTTTGGGTGTCGCCCATGTCTTGGAGAAAAATGAAGCCATTGCATCTGCGATGATAAAATTATCATACAACCCGATCTTGAGAGGAGATAGAGTCATTCCTTGGAACGGAGACTTGAATCGACAGGTCAACCCGAAACCCAACTCCGCTCAAGTAGAAGGCAGTATTGTTGATTCGAAAATTTCGATGACGAGCTTTGGTGAACGCAATATCGTGTTTATCGATAGAGGGACCAGTCATGGAGTGCAGGAAGGAAATGTGTTTGATTGTGTTCGAAACCAGGACGGAATGGTGCCGTTGGGTAGTGATTTTGATCCGACACGGATTGATGAAGGTTTACCTACAGAGGTATTTGGAAGGATCATGGTCGTGGATGCGCGGGATACCGCCAGCACCGGCGTGGTCGTATCCTCTTTGAAAGAGATGTATCCAGGTGACCGAGTACGCATGACGGTTCAGTAAATGTACAAAAAATCGAGAGGATACAAAAGCCTTGACGACAACCACTCGAATCGTGCTAGATGGGTCAACCATGGATTCGGGTCGGAGACAAGGCGCGTGGGTTGAAAAAACATTCGGAAAGGGGGGCATAGGGCTTCCGGGAGACTTGGCGGCGATTCCTTCACCTCCCGAAGTGCTTTATATAAAAGGTAATTTACCCCCGGGACCCAGAGTTGCATTGGTCGGCGCCAGGAAAGCGGATGATTACGGGAGAAGAATATCGTATAACTTATCAAAAGATCTGGCAAATGCAGGTGTTTGTGTGGTAAATGGGGGAGCACTGGGGGTGGATACGGCAGCAATTGAAGGTTGTCTTGCAGGTGGTGGAAGGCCAGTTGTGGTACAGGGTACGGGGTTAGACATTACATATCCAGCAAAAAATAAAAACCTATTCAATGAAGTAGCACAAAAAGGCGCCTTGGTAAGTGAGTATGCTCCAGGAACTCCTGGTATTCCCGCCAGATTCGCCATGCGCAATCGCATCATCAGCGGATTGTCGGTGGCAGTGGTAGTTGTTCAAGCGACTCTGGGAAGTGGAAGCTTGATCACTGCAAATTTTGCATTAAAACAAAATAGAAAATTAATGGCGATACCCGGCATGATAGACAATCCTTTGAGCAGTGGTACCAATCAATTGATTCGAAAAGGAGCCTTGTTGGTAGAAAAGGCTTCCGATGTACTTTCTGTATTGGGAATGAGTATTGCGCGCCAACCTTCATTGGGATTGGTTGAGAATCAACCGGAATTGAGCCGGGAAGAATCTACAGTTCTTGCCGTGCTGGGTTCCGGTTCTTTTTCCATTGATACACTTTGTGAGCGTATGCGCTGTTCATCCAGTCATCTCAATGTCTTACTGCTCGAAATGGAGTTGAAAGGCTTGGTGACGAAAAAACCCGGTATGATCTATTGTAGGAAATCAAACATTGATTCAACCTCGGCGTGATAAGAAATGAAACGAAGGGATCGGAAATGCTCGATGATATGAAGCTTATCGGTATTGGCGTGAAAACGGGTATGCTGCGGTTTTCGACCGGAAAAATAGGAGAATGAAAACTATGCCCAAAAGAATGCTCATCGTGGAATCGCCAACCAAGGCAAAAACATTGAAAAGATACGTTGGTAAGAATTACACCATAAAAGCTTCGGTGGGTCATGTGAAGGATCTTCCAAAGAGCCGTATGGGTGTAGATATCGAAAAAGATTTTCACATTGATCTTGAAGTAATCCGTGGAAAGAAAAAAGTGTTGAAAGAACTTCGGGATACAGCCAAGAAAGTTGACGAAGTATTCCTGGCTCCCGATCCGGATCGCGAGGGTGAAGCCATTGCATGGCATATCGCGGATGAAGTGCGAAAGGTCAATCCGAAAATACTTAGAGTGGATTTTCATGAAATCACCAAGCGAGCGGTGCAGGACGCATTGAAAAAACCGCGTGAGTTGAACGAGAACCTTTACAATGCTCAGCAAGCCAGAAGAGTTTTGGATCGTTTGGTCGGATATGAGATCAGCCCTTTACTGTGGGAAAAGGTTCAAAGAGGTTTGTCGGCCGGAAGAGTTCAGTCTGTGGCTGTTCGTTTGATCGTTGATCGAGAGAAAGAGATCGAGGCATTCAATCCAAAAGAGTATTGGACCCTGGATGAATTTGTACATTCTGAAAATAATGATACCTCGAGCTTTAAAGCCTCACTCGTCAAAATCAAAGGAGAAAAACTCGAGCTCGGCAACCAGGATGAAGCCGAGAAAACCCGTATGGGATTATTGGAGAGTAAGCATTGGGTCGCTTCAGTAGAGAAGAAGAACCGCAATCGCAAACCATACCCTCCTTTCACAACCAGTACTTTGCAACAGGCGGCGGCCGTGAATCTTCGTTTTACTGCGAAAAAAACCATGCGCGTTGCCCAACAACTGTATGAAGGTATTGAAATAAATGAAGAGGGAGCGGTTGGGTTGATTACATATATGCGCACGGATTCGACCCGATTATCTCCGGATGCAATCGATGCGGCCAGAGAGTTTGCGCTCAAGCAGTTTGGAAAAGAGTTCGTGCCGGAAAAAGCGATTGTGTACAAATCAAAGAAATCCGCGCAGGATGCGCATGAAGCCATTCGGCCTACGGATGTCAACTACAGTCCTGATCGTATCAAAGACAGCCTTACTCCAGAGCAATTGAAATTATACCAGCTTATCTGGCAGAGATTTTTGGCCTGTCAAATGTCCCAAGCCGTGTTCGAGCAAACCACAGTGATCATCCATGCCGGGGATTCGAAAGCAGAAAAATCGAAATCCGCCGAATATGAATTGAGAGCCAACGGCTCGATATGTATCTTTCCGGGTTGGACCGTTTTGTATAAAAACCATTCCAACGAAGAAAATGAAAACGGTGAAGATGTGAACTTACCGCAACTGAGTGAAGGTGAAAACATCGTGGTTGAAGATATCCAGAGCCAACAACATTTCACTCAACCCCCTCCTCGTTTCAACGAGGGTTCTCTCATCAAAGAGCTGGAAGAACGCGGAATCGGCAGACCATCCACATATGCAGTGATTTTGGATACGATTTTGAACAAACAGTACGTGGAAAGGGACAGGGGAAGATTGCACCCAACCCAACTTGGACGAATGGTGACGGAATTGTTGGTAGAAAGTTTTCCCGATATCCTGGATGTGGATTTTACCGCTGGAATGGAAGAAAAGCTTGATGGTGTCGAGGAAGGCCGTTTTGAGTGGATCAACCTCATGAAGGAGTTTTATCAACCGTTTTCCAAAACGATGGAAAAAGCCCGTATAGAAATGCGGGATGTAAAGAGAGAGGAAGTGCCTACGGAGCATGAATGTGACATATGCAATAAGACCATGGTTATCAAATGGGGTAGAAATGGATACTTTTTGGCTTGCTCCGGATATCCCGCTTGTAAAAACACCAAAGAGATCAAGAGTCGGCAAGGCGACAAGGTAGAGGTCGCTCCGGTTGAAGACACGGGGGTATACTGTGATAAATGCTCCAAACCCATGATAATTCGAACCGGTCGTTTCGGTCGATTCTTGGCCTGCAGCGGCTATCCTCAGTGCAAGACCACCAAAGCGATTTCCATCGGAGTGGCTTGTCCCACCTGTGAGCAAGGCCAACTGGTGGAGCGCAGGAGTAGAAAAGGCAGACGGTTTTTCTCTTGCGACCGATATCCCGAATGTAAGTTTTCGGTCTGGAATCTTCCGGTGGCGGAAACCTGTCCGGTATGCGGGTTTCAGATTCTCGTCAACAAAGAGACCAAGAAAGAAGGAAAAGTCCTGGCATGCCCCGTCAAAGAATGTGGATATTCACGTCCGTCCGACGTAGATTCTTTGGCTTCTTGAGTTTTTCGTGATTCATGCGATACCAAATCATTCAGTGACCATTGTAGGTGCAGGATTGGCTGGTTGTGAAGCCGCCATACAACTTGCAATCGCAGGAGTTCCGGTCGACCTGTATGAGATGAAGCCTAAAGTGTTTTCACCCGCGCATTGTATGGAAGGTCCCGCGGAGTTGGTTTGTTCGAATTCTCTAAAATCCGATTCACCTGATACCGCCCATGGTTTACTCAAATCCGAGCTGCGGGCATTGGGGTCTGCCGTGATGCGGGCGGCACACGAGACCCGAGTGCCGGCAGGGAGCGCCTTGGCGGTTGATCGTAATGCATTTTCTATGAAAATGAAGATGTTGTTGGCCGGTCATTCATTGATTCGTTACTACTCGGGTGTTGAGGTCGAATCCATTCCGGGCGGGGATGTCATCATTGCAACAGGGCCGTTGACGTCGCAGTCATTGACGATCGCTTTGCAGCAAACCGTGGGAGATCAGGATCTTCATTTTTATGATGCCCTGGCTCCGATTATCGATGCTGAAAGCATTGAGTTTGACAAGATATTTGAAGGCTCACGTTGGGGTAAGGGAGATCCAAGTGATTATCTCAATTGTCCATTGTCCAAGGAAGAATACCTGCAACTGGTGCTGTCTCTTCGCAATGCCGAAAAGACACCCCTACATGGTTTTGAGAAGGTGAGTTATTTTGAAGGATGTTTACCGATCGAAGTCATGGCAGAGCGGGGTGATGATGTTTTAGCCTTTGGCCCGCTCAGGCCGGTCGGCTTGGAGTGCCAGGGCAAACGACCTTATGCCGTCGTGCAGCTGAGAAGTGAAAACCGGCAAAGAACCGCATTCAATATGGTCGGATTTCAAACCAAATTGACACACTCTGCTCAAAAAGAAGTTTTTCGAAAAATACCAGGCTTGAACAGAGTTAGGTTTCTTCGATTTGGTGCGGTACATCGAAATATGTATATCAACGCACCCGATGTGTTGACGGACGATCTTGCTTTGAAAAACTTTCCGAATGTGAGATTGGCGGGACAAATTACGGGTGTGGAAGGTTATGTAGAGAGCGCAGCTATGGGTCTTCTGGTTGGGTTGATGGTGGCAAAGCGACGTATGGGGAAGAATTTCGTTCCTCCTCCCGGGGATACAGCTATGGGTGCGTTGTATCGACATATTCGGCAAAGCACTCCAAGAAAAAAATACGAGCCGATGAACATACATTTCGGCTTGCTGCCGCAAGTCAAGGCCAAGGGAAAAAAGGCCAGGAGGCAGGCGGCGTTGGAAAGAGCTCGATCGAGCATGTTGACTTGGTTGAGAAAGAGAGAAACCTAGAAAGGAGGGCGTGGGTGTGAGGTCGTTGCCGGTGGTGGAGGTGGACTCAAGGGCTGCGCAACGAGTGCGCAAGGGTCACGTATGGATATATAATAATGAAATTAAAGGCGATTTGCAGGGTGAGCCGGGTGATGTCGTACAAGTCGTTGTCAGGCATAAATCGGGTGGAAAAAATAAAGTTGGAATTGCATTTTTCAATCCACATTCGCTCATAACATTGAGAGTGTTTTCGAGAAAAAGTACGATCCCTGATGAATCCTTTTGGCATGAAAGGCTGCTAAGGTCTTGTCAGTTTCGAAATTGGATTCGAGTGAAGGATTCTTCCAACGCCATGCGGATGGTATTTGCGGAAGCGGATGGCATTCCGGGATTGATAGTAGATCGTTTCGATGATGTTTTGGTTGTACAAACTTTATGTATGGGGGTGGATCGGCTCAAACATCTGATTGTGAAGATACTCAAAGAGATAATTCGGCCCAGAACGATAGTAGAAAGAAATGACACCTCAACTCGAAAGCTGGAAGGCTTGGAGGAAAATGCCGAGATTTTGCATGGAACCCTGGATGGACCCATTGAAATAAGAGAAGGCTCCTTACGAATGTTGGTTGA
>JBFFBT010000111.1:0-17049 GCA_041560255.1 Myxococcota bacterium
CCAGGAGAGCTTACAGATAGATATGGAGCCGTGTACTGGGAGGATCACAATGAAGTACCCGGCATTACTTGGTTGATGCGCATAAAAGAACACTTTCGAAATTCCGCTTGGCTCAATCCCATGACCGAGCGCATGTGGCACGCACCATCCATACGCATGATCTGCGAAGTGTTTTCCATGTACCCACTCACCATAGAAGGTGTCGAGCAAATCGCTGATGAATTGAGCGGTTAGAACCTTCCAAGAGGTATCTGAGCATGAGTCGAAATCAATCGCAACCGATCTTCGGTTCAAAACCCATCAACACAAACCAGCGCGGACAATGGGGATCCAAGCTGGGATTCATCCTGGCAGCGGCCGGATCAGCCATCGGGTTGGGCAATATCTGGCGATTTCCGATCGAAGCCGCCAACAACGGCGGCGCCGCTTTCTTGTTGGTGTATTTGGTTTGTTTTATATTGATTGGTTTGCCGGTCATGCTGGCGGAGTTGTGCATCGGACGCTTCAGCCAGAAAAACCCCATCGGCGCATTTCGTCAAGCACTACCGCGATCATTTTGGTGGCTGGTCGGAGCGTTGAGCGTGTTGACCGGGTTGGTCATTCTCAGCTACTACAGCGTGGTGGCCGGTTGGACATTGGGTTATGTCGTAAAAAGCATTGCCCATACGTTTCAATCCGGCATACCACCCGATCAAATCCGATCGGTTTTCGGCGAGTTCACCGGCGATTGGTTGACACAAATCGGACTACACTTGGTGTTCATGCTGCTTTGCGTTCTCGTGGTGGTCGGGGGAGTGCGCTCGGGTATCGAACGCTGGTCCAAAATCCTCATGCCTACCTTGTTTCTCATGCTGCTCATGCTCATGCTGCGCTCCATCACCCTTCCCGGCTCCTCGGAAGGTTTGCGGTTTTATCTGTATCCGGATTTTTCCAAAATCGACTTACGCACCATTGTGGCGGCCCTGGGGCAGACATTCTTCTCCATGAGCCTCGGAATGGGGGCCATGATCACCTATGGCAGTTATCTATCCAAACGTGACAACCTCGTAAGCTCGACCGTCTGGATCGGATCCATGGATACCGCAATCGCATTTCTCTCCGGACTCATCATCCTGCCCGCTCTGGCGGTAATCGGGCATACTCCGGGGGTCGAAGAGGGTGGAGCTGGATTGATATTTCAAGTATTGCCAAAAGTGTTTACCGAAATGCCCTGGCAACCGATAGGCGGTATCGTATTTGCGGCTGCTTTCTTCTTTTTACTTTTGGTCGCCGGAGTGACGTCCGGCGTATCTCTGCTTGAAGTCGTCACCTCCTATCTGATCGATGAGCGCGGCTGGTCGAGGAAAAAATCCGTTTGGACGGTCGGAGGCACAGGTTTCCTCATCGGGATTCCTTCCGCTCTGGGCTGCGGTGCCGTAGGCTGGTTTTCGGCATTGATAGAAATCGATGGTGCCATTCTCAACTTCATGGATCTCATGCATACCATATTTGGCAGATTGTCGTTGACCATCGGCGCATTGCTGACTTGTCTATCGATAGGCTGGATATGGGGTATCGGTAAAGCCAAGGAGGAAATCATGCATGGCTACCCGGGATTCGGCACCCTGGGTAAAATCTGGTCCTTCCTGCTTCGTTTTCTTTGTCCACTGGCCATCACAGTGATACTGATATTTTTATTGGTCGATCCATCGGCCATTCGATAACGGAGAACGCAATGAACTATATTGATGAAATACAAGACCTCAAAGCACGTTGGGGTGAACAGCTGCTCATTCTGGCTCATCATTACCAACGCAACGAGATCACCGATGTCGCTCACCGTTTGGGAGACTCGTATGAGCTGTCGTCCTATGCGGCCAAAAACGACCGCGCCAAGTTTGTGGTATTCTGCGGAGTGCGTTTCATGGCGGAGGCCGCCGAAACCCTAAGAAGACCTAACCAAATCGTCGTACACCCGGCGCCGCACGCCGGATGTCCGATGGCCGATATGGCCCCGGTCGACAAGGCCCGGGAAGCCTGGAAAACCATCCTGGAAGTGCGGGGTGAAAAGCAGGTAACGCCCTTGGTATACATGAACTCCTCCACCGAGCTCAAAGCCATGGTGGGGCGGCATGGAGGCAGTGTTTGTACATCATCCAACGCCCATAAAGCATTTCAATGGGGATTTTCCCAACGCAACGTGATCTTTTTCTTCCCGGATGAGCACCTGGGACGCAATACGGCGAACAAGCTTTCCATCCCACCCCATCGCCTGGTTGTCTGGGATCCCGCTTTACCCCAAGGCGGCCTTACAGAACAAGATCTGAAAAATGCCAAGGTCGTACTCTGGAAAGGATTCTGTCACGTTCACACTGCCTTTGAGATCGGCGACATTGAAAAGGCACGCGCCATGTATCCCCGAGCAAAAATTTTGGTGCACCCGGAATGTACTCAAGAAGTGGTGAACCTGGCAGACGATTCTGGATCTACATCTCAGCTCATTCGTATGGTTGAGCAGGCCGGTCCGGGCAGCACCTGTGTCATCGGCACCGAAATCAATTTGATAGGCAGGCTCGCACGTGAATACGCTGATCGCACCATTGTGCCGTTGAAACGATCCTTGTGCGGAAACATGTTTCGCATAGGGCCGAAAAACCTTTTCGAGTCTTTGCAATCCTTACCGAACCCCGAACCGGTGAAGGTCGACGAAAAGGCGAAACAAGAAGCCAAAACCGCCCTCGAGAGAATGCTTTCGATCTGACCTGAAACTTCATTCCGCTAAAGTTACATGCGTCGTCTGGGTTGTTTCAGCTCGACCGACAGGTTGCCCTGTTTATAGATGCGCACACTTCCGCTGGTTTTACTGACAGCAAATGCCAACGCCTTGGTCACCTTGGTAACCGCCATGGCGGCGGCGTTGCGGGTGCCCAACCCCAAAGGCAGGTCGAGATCCAAATCTTCCGGAGAGCGCAGATACCTGCCGGCCGCCAACACTACCCCATCTTCCCGAATGATGAATGCTCCGTCCATGAGGCAGAAATTTTTGATGGCTTCGCGGATCTTGGGATCGAGGATGTTCTTCTCGTCCTCGGAATAACCCTGAAACGGGTTGATGGTCAACTGCTTGGAGCGTTCCATGACCGCGGTAGAGTCACCCACCACAAAGATGGTGCCTACCGGCATGCCTTCAAATCCCTCGTAACCTACCGCGAGGGCGATCTTGAGAACCGCTTCGAGCACCTGAGGCTGAAAATCATTACTTGGATTCACCGAGCCTATGGCGGCCTGCTCTTCGGAATAATCCCCGATCCGAGTCAACATGCACATGTCCACCAAGGAAGAATGTGTTTGACCGGTCACGCATAATACCCGCATGCCTTCTGAAAGCAACCCCGATGACAACCCGGTCGCCAGGGCGACCTTGATTTTTTCATATCGATCGAAAGCATAGGCCGGGATCATTTCGTGGCGGATACCCTGCTCTTCACATATAGCTCCGATTTTTTCCGAATGCGTGGCAATGATGACTTTTTTCTTTACGGCTGGTTTTTTGAGCATCTCGAAAGGTGGCGAGTTGTCACATACAAACAACAGTTTGTCGATATCTAAATGCCGAAGCATCCTCAAAGTTTCAGTCAGAAAATTCCGATCTGATTCACCCTTGCTCGAGCCGGTTTTATCCTTTTCTTTGATGATTTTCGATTTTGGCACGACCGTTCCAAGAGCCGGATCTTTTGCGGTTTTGATCTTTTGCGTGGATTTCGGTACCGATTTGGGGACATCTATTTTGACAATCATATTTTCCATGTTACCAAACTATCTACATAAATCAATTTTATGCTCTATCCATAGCCATATTTTGTCGGTGTTCAGCCGAAACCGTTCTGCAAACAAAAATTTTTAAACGCGGATATCTTATTTTGATAACTTGAGCTGTTTTTTCGAAAGCAGCTGCCTGAGTCGGGCAATCGACTCGTCTTCCTCACTCATTCGATCCCTCAACGCAGTGATCGATACCTCCAATGCCTCGATCTCCCGACTTTCCGTATCCCTCAACGTATTGATAACCCTTTGCAACTCATCGCCGACATGTTGCAGCTCATCCTTGCGGCGCAACCGCACTCCCTCAGGCAAATTGCCTTCCGAAATGAATTGTAAAACCCGCTGCATCGAATAAGCCGGCCCGGCTATCTTATGGGTGGCAACAATCCCTACTATGGTCAAACAAAACACCAACAACCCCAAAAACCCGATCAAGTACAGCAATACCTTGCGATCGCCGATTTGGGCAGCCTCGTAGCGGGCCCGTACAGCTTCGTCTTCCTTACGCAACAGCTCGGAAAAAACCTCTTTGATTTCGGGGTCCAATGATCCCAGAGCCACCAGCTCGGAACTCTCCCGGTTTGCCTCGTATATCTGCTGATGCGCCTTTCGAATATCGACATTCGCACGAAAGATGAAAAAACCCAACACGATGCAGACCACACTCGAGATAAGAACGATAATCAGAGTGTATTTGAGTTGAAATTTCTTATCGATTAGAAAGTGTCGCATTTGTCTTTTGTACCCATCCGAGCTCATTGTGAAACCTCCCACCGAAACCCCAACACATAGTCGGGCTCATAAAAAAACTGGAGATTTGCCTGCTCCCATCATCTTTTGCATCATCTGGTTCCCATCTCACACCTGCGTATTTTCAACCTACATCAATTCGTACCAACTGAACTTCGTATGAATATTTCCGCTCTCGATGCCAATATATAAAGCTTGTCAATGAGGCCATCTATCCTTCAATCCTGTCTGGTGGCCAAGTAACTCAGAATCTGATCCACAGCTGCGTCCAGCGACGCGTCCAGCACCGTATTTTCCATCTCGATCCGCTCGTTTTCACTGAGCCGGTCGGCTTCGATCCAAGCGTTGGCCTCTCCGCTCGCGTTGTACTCAAGCCGATTGTTATGCATGGTACTGACCAGAATGCCGACTTTTGCGGCAACAGTGGTGCGTCCTAGTCGGTTGCTCGTGTTGAAACGAGACAGCTTGGGCTGCAACGAAATACCCACGAGTTGTCTGGCCGCCAAATGTTTCGCCAGGCGTTCGCCCCTCAAGATAGAGGCTTCCCCGTTTTCCAACACCACTCCTGAAACATCATTCAGCTTCAACTGCATCCTACGAACCATCCGGACTCCTCTCGATGCATCGATATCGGGGTGATGACCCGGTTTTTCAATCGCCACCAAATAGGTAGGCACGGTCCGCCTGGCCTTATCGAGTAAACCAAGGGCTTTCTCCGCAGACTTGGCGATGAGAACATTTTTGTTGCCGAGCATCAATACAATCGATCTTCGGGCCGATTCTTCACCAAGCTTCCCAAGAGACAAAACCGCCGCAGCTTTTACAGCATCGTGTTGATCATCGAGCGCTTTCAACAATGCCGGGGCGGCTTTGACCAGGCGTTGTTTTCCGATCAGGATGGCGGCTTGAAGGCGTACTTTATAGCTTGGATGGCTCAGAGCTTCGGTCAGACGATCGACTTTCGGCATCTGCTTGGCGTGAAGCACACAATGCATGCCGATAACCCAAACAACAATCCACAATCTACCGCTAAACCTTCTTTTGCATGCCATAAAGGAAAGTCCTCTGATGAATGCCGAGATTGCAGTTTCATTGTAACCCAAATTGAGATTTCTGTCGATACCGATCCACTGCTCATCCCATATTTGATATCTTACACTTTCCAGCGCCTATGTATCCATAACCATTGTCTGGGATTTGCCTCGATTTTCGATTCAAGCCAAAGATTGAAGTACCGGGTCAATCGCTTGATTTCGCTCTCCCGATCGGCTTTGCGGTTTGGTTCGACGGGTGGCTCAATGGTAAATCGATGCCTGCCTCCCGGTAATCTTTCAGCAACGGCGGGTATCAAGCTGGCCTTGGTAAGCCATGCGAACAAAGCCGGAGCATGGGTGGTGGATGCAGCCCGCCCGAAAAATGGTACAATGATCCCCCTGCCGGGCGGCATATGTTGATCAATCACCATCGCCACGACTTGATTTGCACCCAATAATCGACCAATTTTCCAGGCCGTGTCTTTGGGCAAAATAAAACCCAAACCAAATTGAGATCGCATGGTCATCCAAAATCTTTGAAATCCTGAAATCTTCTGCCTGCGGGTCACCACATGCAGGGGCAATCCTTTTAGGGCCGCCAAACAAGCCATCAAGTCGAAATTTCCATAATGTGCGGTGACGACAATCACCCCCCGGCCTTCTAGTAAGGCCCGCTCGAGATGCTCGAAACCCACAAACTCGATCATGCCTCTGGTTTTGAATGATTTTTTGTAGCTCGGTAATCTCAAAAACTCAACCGCGCTGCTGGCCAAATGGACAAAACATCCGCGTACAATCCGATGTCGCGTGCGCTGGTCGAGTCCGGGCAGACTTTGTGTGAGGTTTTCCAAAGCAACCCGGCGCCTGATGGGTATGAGATAATACCACGTATACCCGAGCACAATCCCCAACGCACTTGAAATGCCATGTGAAAAAGCGCGAAAAAGCATACTGAGAAAAACGAGAAATCCATATACCATGCTAATCGCTCAAACCAAGACCGCTTGCATGAACCTGCGGGTCCGTCCTGCTCAACACTTGGGTCAAAACGGCCTCCAATCGACGTAGGTCTTCGTCTTCGGGCCAACACACGCCTATACGCAATCCAAACACGGGCACCCCCAGTGAGCCTTTTGGAATCCGAGTCAAATCCTTCTCCGTCACCACGACGGCCTCGGCCCGGCATCGATCGATCCGGAGCTGAATACGAACCAAATCTCTGGGTTGAAAAAAATGATGATCCGGAAAGTGCATCCTCTCTACCAATCTCAATCCGGCTTGCCCGCATCCATGGAAAAAACCCGCTGGATCCGCTATCCCGCACACCGCCAACAAGGGTACTTGGTACAAGGCCTCTACCGGTACGATCCGTGCGTTTTGCACCAAGCCTTGAGCTTCCATATGACACACCGACGCGGGTATCGAGTCAGTCAATCTGTATTGGGTTTTGAGATCCTGGGCTTTTTTTTCACCGGCATATGTAAATACAACCAAATCGGCGCGCTTGATCGCACAAACCGGCTCTCGAAGCGGACCCCGGGGAAACAATTTTCGGTTGCCGAACCCTCGGCGGGCATGCACGGCAACCAGATCCAAATCCCGATACAACCTGCCATGTTGAAACCCATCGTCACATACAATGGCATGCGGATCGGCCAGCTCGATTGCCTTTTCGGCCGCCGCCACGCGATCTTCACCCACCACCACGGTGAGCGCCGGATTTCTGGTTGCGATAAAATATGGCTCGTCTCCAGCTTCATCGACCGAGGCAATCAGCTCTTGGTTTTTTTGCACTACTACAACCCCGCGGGTCTTTCTCCCATAGCCCCGCGATACAACCGCTACCCGCTTATCCATGGCATGCATTCTCTCGGCAATGTCAATTACCAGAGGAGTCTTGCCACAACCTCCAAGAGTAAGATTGCCTACGGAGATGACCGGCACGCCCAAGCGGACGGTCCGAGTTGATTTACGTTTGAGCCCCAATCCAATCCGATAGAACCACACGAGCGGAGCCAGGGCGACGTTCAAAAAAATGCGTTCGGATCCGCCCGGCGATGGATACCACATTTTATCAATCCAGCCGTTCATGGACTTTGCACCTCGTCCAAAGCCGCTGCAATCGTTTGCCATACACCATCGGGATCGAGTGCCTGCATGCATTCCAGAGTGCCCACAGGACAGGTCGATCCACCATAATTGCTGCAAGGACTGCAGGCAACCCCGGCAGAAAGGATCCTGACTTTCGGACCTACGGGCGCCCACCGCTCTGGAGAAGTGGGACCAAACAACACCACCGTTGCAACCCCCAATGCGCCCGCCATATGGGCGGGTCCCGAGTCCGGGCTTACAACCACCCGGCATAGGGACAACAACCCAGCCAGCAATCCCAAGGATCCACCGGCATGAACCAACCCAGGAAGCACGTGCATTCCTCGCACGACGGCATCGATGAGCGGTCTTTCCTCATGGCTTCCCAGAATCGCCACATTGCATCCGGCGGCTTGGATCCTATCGGCCAAACGAATCATATATGCAATCGGCCATCGTTTGGTTGCGTGCCGGCCTCCCGGAAACAACGCTACGACCGGTTGTTCTTCATCCGGATTTCCAAGCAGATTCCGGGCGGCATCTTTATGTTTTGGGGGCACGACCAAGCAGGTTCCGGTATCATGGATATTTTGCAAATCGTCTTCCAAGACCGACAGATATCTCGATATCTGATGTGGACCGCGCAACAATGGTTTCCTACCGGTCAAGGCTTGCAATGATTGCAGACCACGCCGTTTGACCCAGACACGCCGGACAGTCGGACGAATATGCAAAGACAACAAGACACTGCGGACTTTATGCTGAAGATCGATGAGCAGATCCACCGGTTTCAACTCAGCCGCCAATCGACTCATTCCGATGGGACCACGATGTTTTCCCAAATAGTCGTACCCGACAGCCCGATCGATATGGGGGTTGTTTCGCACCAAGTCCAAATAATGGATATCCGTCACCCAGCTGATTTGGGCATTTGGATAGGCGGATCTCAACGCCGCGGCCACCGGGGTCGCCAAAACGATGTCACCAACGGATGACAACCTGATGATCGTCACATACCCAGGCGTCTTCATCCAGAAACCTCACACACTTTCAGGCTTGAAGCAGATCCGACAACGCCCGGAAACAAGCCCGGCCGGCCCCCTGGGCAGACGAAACCGCCGCTTGTGCCTCAGCCCCCAAACGCTTGCGGTCATGCCGATTCGCAAGCAGCTCGGACAGGCAAGCTTCCAGTTGTACGGCATCTCGAACCTGAATGCCACCCCGTCCAAGCAACACCTGCAACCCGATCTGATTGTTTTCCATATGGGGGCCAAAAACCACCGGTTTGCCGCAGGCGGCCGGTTCGAGAATATTATGTCCCCCACGGGGCACAAAGCTTCCTCCTACCACGACGACGCTGGCAAGCAAATATGCCGAACGAAGCTCTCCCACCGTGTCCAGGATCACCACAGATTCTTCATGCGCGCCTTCAGATCGATACGCACAGGATAATCCACGCCGGCGTGCCATGGCGGCCACCGTCTTTGCGCGCTCGATGTATCTGGGCGCCAACACCAAACGCAAGCCGTCGAATCTCGCGCGAAGCCGTAGATATCCGTCAAGCAACATCTGCTCTTCTTTGTCATGCGTGCTTCCGGCCACGATGACCAACGGCCGGGGGTCGCTTTCGGGCGCGCAACCTTCGACAAACCGCCGCCTCAATCCGAGATCTCGGGCCAAGCCTTTCAATTCGTTCGGATCAATATGGGCATCCAAATTGCAGGTATCCAATTTTGTGTTGCCCATGACCCGCACCTTGTGTGCATCAGCCCCCAAATGGATTACGTTTTTTGCATGGATCTCATCCTGCATGCAGAACAAATCCACCAGTTTCAATGGATTTCCTATCAATCGGTACAAACTGCGGTATTTTCCCAACAATTTCGAGCTGAACCTGCCGTTTACGACCGCGATGCGGGTACCATATTTCTTGGCCGCTCTGAGCCAAGCGGGCCAGATCTCCGCACACTCCAAAACCAATAAATCGGGTCGTATCCGCTCAACCGATTTTTTCACCACCCAGGGAAGATCGAAAGGAGCATAGGAATAAGCATCGATCTGCTGCAGGCCCGCAGCCACCACATAACCCGAATTGGTCAAGGTAGTTACCAGGATGAAGGATTCAGGCGTTTTCTCCCGCATTGCTGAAATCACCGGGCGCAACGCCGACACATCGCCGGCCGAGGCGCCGTGAAACCAAACAACCGGTTTTGATACCCGATCCAACCAGTCGCGGGGATAACAACCCATACGCGCGTAAAAACCTCCCCTGAGCTTTGGATGCAATCCAAAAAACAGCATGGCCGGCAAGAATACGAGATGAACCAACATGGCATAAATCCAAAACATTCCGAGCGAGACATTACACTTAACGGGGGGTTTTCACAATACAATTGGATGCGACCTTTATATAGGAAACCAATCGGTCTACAACGATATTTCGGCTACCTGGTTTTGCCGCATGGAAGGACAATCGATATGCGGGGGGGTATTTTGGGGATTCTCGAATATCATTCGCTGAATCTCTTCGAAATTCTTCTCGATACCCGAATCCTTTTCTCGTTTTTCTATTTGGTTGTCATTCCCAAGTGCAGTGATCACCAGCGGCTCGATTGATTTGTGCGAAAAGAATACGCCCATACCGATCAAACCACCAAACCAGATCATACCCGCCAGCTTTAAATAGCGCATCTTCCATATCTCCTCGTCTCGTTATGCCATGTAAGTCGATCGAAACATATAATACTATATAGATAGTACTATACATTTGTATTGTCAAGCAAAAATGACCTATTCCATTCAACGGGCTTGACCCGATGCGCTCTTCGTGCCATGATGCCGGGCGGTTTTATCTAGACGGACATTCATTGTTGAGGTGATGACATGACAGGAAAAGAACCTGGTGTACACAAGCCCTATATTTCTGCCGAATCCGACATGAAAGAGCTGAGCCTCAAGGCGGTTTTGCTCGGAGTCGTCATGTCGGTGATTTTGGGCGCAGCGAATGCATATCTGGGCCTCAAAGCGGGTATGACCGTAGCCGCCACCTTTCCAGCCGCTGTTTTGGCCATGGCGATTCTCAGACCTTTGCGAGGCACCATTCTCGAAGAAAACATCGCCAGAACCACCGGTGCGGTCGGCGAGGCTTTGGCGGCCGGAGCCATCTTTACCATACCCGCCTTCGTCATGACCGGTTTGTGGACCGAGTTCGACTATCTCACCTCGACATCCCTGTTGTTGGTCGGAGGTGTATTGGGTGTGTTGTTGGTCATACTCCTGAGGCGAACATTCATGGAAGATGCAACCCTGCCGTTTCCCGAAAGCCAGGCTTGCACTGAAATCGTCAAAGCCGGGCAAAAAGGCGCCAGCGGTGCAGGAACCGTCTTGGGAGCCATGGGAATCGCGGCTTTGATCGAATTCTTCAAAAACGACAACGGCATTACCATCATCAAACAAAATGTACGGGGAGCCTTTACCATCGGAGATAAAGGCATGTTCCCTTACGTCTCTCCCACGGCATCGCCGGCGTTCTTGGGTGTAGGTTTCATCGTCGGCCCCAGGTTGTCGGCCATCACGGCAGCCGGAGGAGTTTTCGGTTGGATGCTGCTCATGCCGCTGATTCTTTTCATCCGAGCGCTGTTTGATTCGGATACGGCCATGGCTATAAAAAAACTCATCACGGAAGGCGACTGGAATCACCTCTACAATGGAATCACGGCCATCAAATGGCAGGCGCTTTACGGCACAGGCAACCCGGGCTTCGAAGGATTGAATACTTTTTACAACGACAACATCAAGATGGTGGCCATCGGAGCCATGATTGTAGGGGCGTTTTATACATTATATAAAATGCGTTCGAGTCTCATCACCGGCATCGGCCGTTCCATCAAAGGCATCGGCGGCATGTCTGCGTCCGGTGAAAAACGCACCGAGAAAGACCTCAATTTCGTAGGCGTGCTGGCAGCGGTCGGTGTGATGTTGCTCATCATGTTCGGATTGTATTTCTGGTTGTGCAAGAGCTTCAGCATATCACTCATCACCCTGGTGGTTATGGCGATTGCAGGCTTTTTGTTTGCAGCGGTATCCGGTTATCTGGTAAGCATCATCGGCTCATCGTCCAATCCCATGTCTGGTCTGACACTATCTACCTTGCTGATCGCTGCAGGGCTCTTGGTCATGTTGGGAATGGGAGGTGAAAAAGGCACCAGCGAGTGGGCTGCGGGTATTCTGGCGGTGCTGGGTGTTGCGACTGTGATATGTTGCGTGGCAGGTGCGGCCGGAGACATGATTCAAGACTGGAAAGTCGGACACAACCTCGGCGGCACGCCTTGGCGGATGCAGGTAGGTGGTCTCATCGGTGTGGTCGCTGCTGCACTCGTCTTGATTCTCCCCATCATGCTGCTTCACGAATATGGAGGCGGTATCGGATCGGAAGCGCTCCCGGCTCCTCAAGCAGGACTCATGGCCACCATGGCGGATGGAATCATCAGTGGCTCCATGCCCTGGGAACTCATCATCATAGGTATGTTTTTCGCGGTTGCTCTCATCCTGATTCAAAGCCCTTCACCCATGCTCATAGCAGTCGGAATGTACCTCCCCTTTCCAACCACCATGGCGATATTCGTAGGCGGCATCTTAAAATGGATCTTGGAAATGATCGCCAAAAAACGAGCTCACGGAGATAAAACAGTTTCCGATCAGGCAGAAAACCGGGGTCTGCTGGTAGCATCCGGTCTGGTAGCCGGTGAGGCTTTGCTGGGTATCCTCATCGCTGGTACCGTGGCGTTGGGCATCAAGATGTTCCCCGCGGATGACTTCGTCAACCGCACCCACGGTGCTCAAGAGATCCTTGCCAAGGTAGAACATTTGCCCGGTGATGCCGACCAAAAGGCCGCACTGGTGGCGGCGGACCAAACCCTGCTTCATGCCATCTACAAAAACGACGGTCTACTGGAAGCCGAAATTCAAGCCAAATTATCAGCCGGAACCACCCCGGAAGAAGCCAAGGGCAAGCTCGCCTCTATACAAACTCTGAGTGAATCAACCCTGGTAGGTCGGGCTCCAAGTTGGTTCGGCTTGGATTGGTTGGGATTTATGGTGATCATCGGCCTGGGATTTTACATGGTCTCGACCTCCCTGGGAGGCATGAAGAGGCCAAACCGAACCGGTTGAACAAAACCCCGATAACCAAAAAAGCTCCCCACCCCACCATTCTCACCTTATCTCGAGAAGTCCTCTCAAGAAGCCCCACGAGAGTAAACCATGAAGCATGTACTCAAGATCTACTATCTACTACCACACAGCCGATCCGATGATTCTTGAAAAATCGTCATAGGCGCTCGGATTGGGATTAATCAGTATCGAATGTTTCTCCAACACCAATTGATCTGCCCGACCATATAAAACAAACGCATGGTCATATGCCGAGCCCACGATAAAATCCGCAAATCCATCTCCATTTACATCCCCTCCGGCTCCCAACATCCAACCAAACTTTCCGTTATCCCGGTTATCCGGGCTGTCCATAACCACACTAGGGGTCGTTACCAAACCGTCTTTGGAACCATCGAAAACAAAAACGTTGCCCTCCGATACCGCTCCCAATGCTTGGTTGTCCGCTCCCACGACCAAGTTGGAATATGCCTCCCCAACCAGATTCGAATAGGTCAATCCCGAGCCGAAGGCGCCTTCCTGATCTTCCGGATTCGACAGAATCACTACATTCTCCGTCATGATTCCCTCCGGGTTTCCAGGGTAGATAAACACAGCTCCTTTGGACGATCCAAGCCCGCCCGCCGCGCTGACGGCCAGATCCGCATATCCATTCCCGTCCAGATCTCCGGCGGATGACACTCTCTCGCCAAAACCAGTACCTTGAGATTGGGGATTTTCAATAATAACATCCGGAATTTCTGTAATCCCTTGTTTTCCGCCGTAATACAAAAAGGCCCTGCCTTGGTTGAAAACCGATTCCACTTTCTGATAGGACGCTCCCACAATTAAATCGGCGGCTCCATCTGCGTTGAGATCACCGGCAGATGCGATACTGATTCCAAATTCTGTATATCCCGAAGGATCGGTCGTGTTGATCAAAATAACCGGATCTCCTATCTGAGAAATCAGCTTATTGCCGTAATATACCCCGACCTTTCCCGTCCCGGAGCCATCGAACCAAACCCCGCCCACCGCAAAATCCTCGATCCCATCGACGTTGAGATCACCCACACACGCCAGGGTTGCGCCAAATTGATCAAATCCAGAGGGTGAAGCAAGCTCCGTGTAGGTTGCACTGACTCCACCTTCGTACCCTCGGTAAATACGCACCGAGTTGCTGGTACCCAACAATAAATCCGCAAATCCATCATTGTTGACATCACATGCCGCAATCGCATAACCAAGCGCTTTTTGTTCTTCATCAAACAGATGATCGGGCGAAGAACTCAATCCATTTGGATCTCCCAAATATACAAAAGCGCCCGAGCTCCCGCTTGACCAAAGACGTGCGGCTCCTATGGACACATCCGAATATCCATCCCCGTTGAAATCCATGGGTACTCGGCCTGCATTGAAGTATCGCACCTGACTCCAATCCGAGCATAGCGTCTCACGACAGGCTCTGATCCTCCAATAATATCTTGTGCCGACCGGTCTCTCATCTTTCGAGATTAGCAGATCTTCGTCAGACCTCCATTCCAACTGAAAGAGAATCGATTGGTTCAACTCAGGACTGTAAAATTGACAATCGTCAAAACCGGCCGAGTTACATGAATCATCTACCTGCAACTCATAACGGGTACCCTCACAAAATTGGCTGGGGTGCACACCCCACTGAAACCGCGGTTTGTAAGTGTTGCGCTCAGCCGCGGCATGTGGGCTGCCCAAATAGCTTCCATTGGCTGGAACAAGAGGATTGGGGGTGGTCGGTTTGGTTGGAGATCCCACGCATTTGCCTTGCTTACAGATATAATCCGTGCCGCAACTATCATTCTCTCTGCAGCTTTCATCCTCATTCAAAGCATTCGGATAACAAGCGCCGTCATTGGGATTGCACGCGTACTCGACACAAAAGGTATCTTGTGCCGAATCACATTGTACTTCGCTCTGTGGATCGAAAGCGCAAAAATCATCGACACATTTCCAAATTCCGTTGCATAGATCTCCATCATCATATTCGACACAGTCCTCATCCGACTTACAGGTTTCAATCGGTACGTTTTGAGGACATGCAGAAAAAAAAAGCCACGGTATCAAAATAACCCATCTCGCGATGCGACCCATTGATCTTACCTCCCACAAGTCCAATTCGATGGTACGAAACAATAGCATTGTATTCAAACGATATGTTAAAGTTCTCCTTAATATTTTTTCTCTGCGCGATTGTATCCCAAATCATAAGCCTTCAACAATTCCTAGGGGCGTAAAAAAGCCAAGTTCTCATATCGTTATGAATTATTCCGGCTACGCATAAAAAGATTCGGGTCAATTTTCAACCAAAACCTTAATCTGCAGTCTGCTATCTTACCACGGCGAAATCATGCATGAAATAAACTACATCGGCGATGAAATGACGGGAATTCTCGGGATGGGTCGGTTCTTTCGGCTTTCTCAACCCCCGAAACAAGGATGGATGAACTCGAGCTTGTCGCCCGCATGCACCACTTTTTTATCCCAATTTGCAGAAGTTACCAGACGTCCATTGTGCTCGACGACCAGGTGCGGATCGGATTCATGCAGGCGCCTGATGAGATCGCCGACGGTCGATCCGACCGGCACCTTTTCTTTGAATCCATTGATGACAACCTCGATTTGATCCTCGACCATGACCACCTTATCAAATGGTATCTTACCTGTTTTTTACGACTTTTAGAAGCTCGATGATGCGCTCGCACTTTTGATCCGAAGAAAACACCACCCGTCCCTGATTTTGTTTGGACTTTATGGCTTGCTGTACCCTCTCGGGCGTCAGGGGCAACTCCCGAAACCGCACCCCCGTGGCATGGTACACCGCATTCATGATGGCCGGGATGGCGGGCATGATCCCACCCTCGCCTACCTCTTTGGCTCCGTACGGACCGTTGGGTTCGTTGCTCTCAATCACGATGGGATCCAGAGTAGGCACATCCATGCAAGTAGGTATTTTGTACTCTGCCAAATTGGGATTCACCGTGCGGCCGAGATCGTCGAACTTGACTTCTTCGAATAAGGCTTCTCCCAAACCCATGAGAAAATTTCCTTGCATTTGGGCCTCCACCTGGGTGCGGTTGATCGCATATCCACAATCGTGCGACATGGTCACTCGTTCCAACTCGATCTTGCCGGTATGGGGATCTACCTGTACTTCGGTGACTTGAGCCGAGCAGCCATACGCCGGGGATGTACCTACGGCCGCACCTTTGTAGTCCCCTCCCAATCGAGGAGGTTTGTATTCACCTCGACCCACGATGGTGCCTTTCATGAGAAAGGCCAATCGGCTGGCTTCCTTGAATGTCAGGTGTCCATCAGGTACGGGATGATCCTGAAATCCTCGATGTTCTTTGATAAAATCATTACGCACTTTACCAATGTCGACATCCCCCGATTTTACTTTCACCAATCCACCGGTAAACTCGAACCGATCTTCAGGCCCTCCCAGGACCTCCGCCAACACCGAGGCCACTTGTTGCCGGGCGTCTATGGCGGCCCGCCGAACCGCGTGACCGGTCATCAGAGTTTGTCTGCTGGAATACGCACCCAAATCGATGGATAGATCCGTATCTCCGCTTACCACCCTCACATCTTCCATGCCGATGCCCAACTCTTCGGCGACGACCATGGCGAGCACCGTATCCGAGCCTTGTCCTATCTCAGCGGAGGCCGATCGGACAACCGCGCCTCCTCCGACTTCGGAGAGTTGGACGGTGACAGTCGAGTGCCACGACGTGGATCGATAAATTGGATAACCCGCTCCAGAGACAAAAAACCCGCAAGCCACTCCAATACCTTTTCGATCGCCTCGGCTCCATCCGGCCCACTTGGTTTTCCAATCGGACTTGTCTCGAACCGATTCGACACACTCCCGCATTCCTAGGCTCGACATGTTGAGTTGGTTGCAGGTGGTATCACCGGTGGACATCATATTTTTGAGACGCAGCTCTACAGGATCCATATTGAGATCTTCGGCCGCCTGATCCATGAGCGATTCGAACAAAGCTCTCGCGATCACCCCGCCGTGTCCCCGTTGGGCCCCGCATGCCGGTTTATTCGTGCATACTCTCACTGCGTGATAACGCATATTCGGCAGCTTGTAGGGACCTCCCAGCAAAGAACCCGAATAATAAATCGTCGCAATCCCGAAGCTCGAATAGGCTCCTCCATCCAAGGTCGCTTGATGATC
>JBFFBT010000112.1:0-16902 GCA_041560255.1 Myxococcota bacterium
AACCATGCAATCCAGCTCACAGGCGGATCGGCCGTTTCGGGCTACCTTTCCCATCCCTCGGATGTCGACTGGTACAAAATCGAAGTCGAACGCCCGAGCATCATGTCAGCCAAGCTCTCTCGGCTCGATCGGGTCGATCTTCAACTGTTCGTCGTGGATCCGGACAAGAAGGATCAGGCCAAGGATTTTGAGCTTGTGCGTATCAATGATGGAATGGTCAACGAAGAAGAAATTCTAACCAACTGCCGGGTGGAACCTGGTGTGAACTACATCAGGATCGAAGGAGCCTGGAAAAAAGTGGACGGCAAATGGATAAGGGATTTCCACAACTTGGAAGACACGTACACCCTCATGGTCAGTCTAGCAGAAGATGACGGCACCCAGGAGTACGAACCCAACAACCAACCGGATCAAGCCACACCCATCAAACCAAACTTCTCGCGTAAAGGAACCTTACACCCCAAAGCGGATCGGGATATGTACAGGCTGGATCTTTCGGACATGGATGGACCCCGCGATATTAAAATCCATTGTACCGGAATTACCAAATTGGACGTCTCCGTGGCTTTGCTGGAACCAGAAAACGATGCGCAGGATAAGCTCAAATTGGTGGCAAGCTCCGATACCGGCAAAGGCGAGTCCGCAGAAGAGTTACAAAGAGAGTTGGTGCCGGGACTCTATTATATTCTAGTACGCGGCAAACCGTATAGCGAAAGCAATACGGTCGATGCCTACACCTTATCCGTCTCGCAACCTTGATGCGCCGGCGCGGTTTCGGGATGCACGCCCATAGCGAGCAAAGTTTGTGGTCCTGGCTGATTTCACATCATCCGACGGATTCTTATCATCTATGCTACCGCTTCGAGATCGGCCGCTTCAGCCTGCATATATGCGCCCGTTGTTTGGGCTTGTTCCCGGCAATGTTTGCGACCATCTTGATGGGAAACTTGATGGGTCAATGGCCCTTTTGGCTCGCTTGGAGCCTATTGTACCTAGCTCCTTTGCCCGCGTTGTTGGATTGGGGTACGACCACAGCGTCCGGCCGGCCCGAACGCTCAAACCACATACGCATGGTCACTGGAATTGGCCTTGGTAGTGCCATCGGCGCCAACCTTCACATTCAAACCTATGCATTGTTGTCCGAACAAGTAGTTATGCAAGCCCTTTATTTGTTGGGCTCGGTGTGGATCGTGTGGCTTACAAGCTATTTACGTAGAATCGGATTGCGTAAGAAACCTGCTAAGGCCGATCGGCCCAGCCTGGAAGAATATATCCAACAAGGGCTGCATGGCTCACAAAACGTACCATCAAGAAAACCACCAGAATCGCAATCGAAATCTTGAGCCCGGATCCAACCTGCTGTATAAGCATTATGGGAGTGAACACAATGACAAAAACCGTATTTCTAAGCATGATCTGGTTGTTGATGCCGTTTTGGATCGGTCCGAGCTGCATACGTTCGACCAACCCGGTCGTACCGGACGTCGATGAAAAACCACCCATCCAAGAAACCGATGTAATGACCTCGCCGGCAGAAAACCTCATCGAAACCAGCGATTCGACCCATCAAGAACCCACCCCGGAAATTTTACCTTCTGCATCACCCCAGGAAGACCCCCCCCCGAGCGATCCTCCCGAACGGTCCGCACAAAACCTGCTGGACGAATCATTGGGGTTTTGTGAAGCCTCATCAGATTTTTGGGAAAAAGGTGATCTCGAAAATGCTCTACTCGCCCTGGACAAAGCCTATGGGCTCATGCTGGAAGCCGATGTCGACGACGATCCGCAGTTGATTCAACAAAAAGAAGATCTTAGACTGCTGATTTCCAAACGAATTCTTCAGATACATGCTTCCCGGCGAACCACTGTATCGGGAAAACATCACGCCATACCTCTCGACGACCACGAGGAGATCCGGCTTCAGATCAAGTTGTTCCAGACCAGTCAGCGAAATTTCTTTCTCAACGCCATCAACCGATCGGGCATGTTCCGTCCCATGATTGTAGACGCAATCGAAAAAGCCGGGCTACCCAAAGAGCTTTCGTGGCTTCCGCTGATAGAAAGCGGATTCAAGATTCGAGCGCTTTCTCCGGCCAGGGCCCTGGGACTTTGGCAGTTTATACCATCAACCGGATATCGCTTTGGTCTCAAGCGTGACGAATGGATCGACGAACGCATGGATCCGGAAAAATCCACCCAGGCCGCCATTGCATATTTGCAGGAGCTGCACGAGGTTTTTGGAGACTGGTGTACGGTTCTGGCCGCGTACAACTGCGGTGAAAACCGGGTGTTGCGTATCATTCGACAGCAAAAAACCAATTACCTGGATCATTTTTGGGACTTGTATTTCAAACTCCCCATCGAAACCAGACAGTACGTGCCCAGATACTTGGCCGCCTTGACCATCATTCAAGACCCTCAGAAGTATGGTTTCGATTTCGGCGACCTTGATGTTCCGATCGAGTTTGACACCATGGAGATTTCCCGTCAATTGCGCCTGGCCGACATCGCCAGGGTCATCCATGTCGATCCGAAGACGTTGGAAACCCTGAACCCCGAGTTGAGAAGACAAATCACTCCCGCAAGCCTTTATACTCTCAAAGTTCCTACCGGAACGCTCGGTACCGAATCGGGATTGGATGAGAAAATCGCATCCCTCCCGATCTTCAAACCCCCCGTGCAACGATGGGCCTATCACCGAATTCGATCCGGAGACACGTTGTCGCACCTGGCAGTACGCTATCGCACATCCATCGAAGCCATTGCCCGTGCAAATCATATGCGAACCACGGCGCTTTTGCAGCTGGGGAAAAGACTCAGAATCCCCGTTCGAGGCAGCCAACCGCCATCAACCCAACCAGCACCGGCAGCCCCAAAACCAAAAGAAAATCCCATGACCGTTCGGCACACCATTCAATCCGGAGACTCTCTGTGGTCCTTGGCGCAACACTACAACACCACCGTCGACGATATAAAACGAAGAAACGACATCAACACCGAGCAACTCAATCTGGGCCAGGAGTTGGTCATCGAGAAAAACCCACCCAACGGGAAACCGCCATCCAGAACAAAAAATTACCTCGTCAAATCGGGAGACAGCCCTTACAGCATCGCTTCCGAGCACTCCATGGAGCTGGAACACTTCTTACGGATTAACCAATTGACCCCGACTTCCAAGATCTACCCGGGGCAACATGTTCTGGTCGATGAGCATTGATATCCTCGAACCCGCAGACCTCTCGGCTCTATCCAACCGAAAAATCACGACTCTTTTTTTTATAGACGCAACCAGCCTGACTTTGATAACACTTGTTCTTTCGGGTATTCATCGACAAGCATCGGTTGCATTACATGATTATGGATTTGCATGAATGGGTCTGGGATGCAAAATGATCGTAGCGTTATCAGAACCGAAAGAAAATCCGAAACCATCGAGGAGCCGAAATGGACGCCAAATCACGAAAGTTTTTGACGGATCTTTTACAGACACCCTCGCCGTCCGGGTTTGAGCAACCCGCGCAACGAATCATCAAGAAATACCTACAAAACCATGCGGACAGAATCAGCACCGACGTACACGGCAATACCGTTGCCGCGATCAACCCCCAAGGTTCGCCCCGCATCATGTTGGCTGGACATGTGGATCAAATCGGTTTCATGATCCGCTATATATCGGATGACGGATTTCTACACTTCGCACCCATCGGTGGAATCGATCCTTCCGTAGTTCCGGGTTTGGTACTTCAGATCCACACCGCCAAAGGCATCGTGCATGGAGTGGTAGGACGCAAACCCATTCACCAAATGAAACCTGAAGAACGCAAAAAGGCTCAGCTCGAGCTATCCGATCTCTGGTTGGACATCGGAGCCAAAGACAAAAACCAAGCCGAAAGTCGTGTAGCGGTAGGAGATCCAATTACATATAGGTTGGGAGTCACCGAATTGGACGGCGATCTTATCGCCTCCCCCGGCACCGACGATAAAGTGGGCGCCTATGTTGTGATGGAAACTCTCAAGACTCTTGCCAATGCATCTAGAAAACTGCAGGCCGCAGTGTTTGCCGTGGCTACGGTACAAGAAGAACTGGGCCTTCGTGGAGCACGGACTTCTTGTTTCGATCTGGATCCCCAAGTGGGTATAGCGGTGGACGTCACCCATGCGGCCGATTATCCGGGTGCAGATAAAAAACAAACCGGAAACATCGTTCTAGGAGGGGGACCCGCCATTTCCATTGGACCAAATATCAATCAAGTCCTGGGTCATTTGCTCCAAGAATCCGCCCGGGCAAAAAAAATACCCTATCAACCCGAAGCGCAACCTTCGGCCACTCCCACGGATGCGAATGTCATCCAAATCAACCGCGCCGGGGTGGCATCAGCTCTGGTCAGCGTCCCAAACCGTTACATGCACACCCCCGTCGAGGTGGTGCACATAAAAGACATCGACAACACCGTCAAGCTGCTTGCGGAAACAGTCATCAAAATCAATAAAAAGACCGATTTTGTGCCCAAATAGCACTTTGTGCAAACTTACGTATGACTATGCAGACAAAAATAAATTTCCGTGGTAATACAAATGGTTATTCATGAGCTCACGAATAATCAGATCCAGCGGATGGGTTTGCATTTTATTCTAAATGAAATAAAATATACCCGATGACCGTCTAAATCCATGACGGTAACTTACCGGGAGGTAAAAACATGAATCGGTCGAACATTGTGTGCGCCCTCTTCCTCGCGCTTTCTGCTTTGGGCATATCATCCTGCGTGGTGCACGCTCATCCCGTGCCCCCTCCGACCGCCACGGTCGTGGTCGGCCCACCCGTGGAGTATGGATACCAACCTTTGCTGTACGATGGATATGTAGTCTACTATTCGCATGAGGGCATTCCCTTTTACTGGATCGATGGACACAGAGTATGGGTGCCGAGCCATATGCGGACCCGATACATCACCCATTACCACAACCACCGCAAGGCATATGTTCACTGGCACGCCAAGAGGGGTCATGCATACAAAACCCAAAGATACCGTGTAAAACATCACAAAGTGAAACACCGTAAAGTCCACGATCCACATTACAAAAAACCGAGAAAAGCGAAAAGACCGCGTCATAAACATGACGATTGAGATACCGGCTCCCGATTGCATGGAGAGATCCATACGACGAGGGTCAGGTCCAGCCTTCTCATTCGGTTATTTTTTCAGCGGATTTTTCGATCACCCGGCCATCTTTGCGAAACCGCACTTTCCATCTCAGCAATACTTTCTTTGTACCGTCTTTTTCCAAGCGGTAAAACATGGTGTATAAAGACTCACGCGTCAAGATGTCGACGCTGGGGGGATAAACCGATAGAATCTCAGGGTAAGCGGGTTTTCCCGGAAAATCCAACACCATTTCGATTTTCCCACCGGGAAAAGTTGCCGACATGACTTCGTCCCGCATATTCAGGCGACCGGGTTTCCGAAAATACATGATTTTACCGTCACTTGACCATATCGGGCTGGTGCCTGGACCCAAGTTCGTCATTTCGGCCCCGGAATGTACCGAGATCAATCGTAAAGGCATATTCGGCGCATGGTAAGCAAGTAGGGTTCCATCCGGAGAAAAGTCATGGGGAAGCCGAGAAGCGCTGGGAGCAAGCAATGTCCTTTTTGTGTACCCGCCATCAACCAACCAATAGTCCCAGGCGCAACCGTCGTCCGAGCATCCCAAATACACCCCCAATACCGCATGCCGGCCGCCGGCATGTGGAAATACATTATGGTCCAACAACAATCGAGATGCCTGCAGATACCCGGTTCGCTCACCATCTTTTACCCGGTACCAAAGTTGTCCGGTTTCATCCCTGGCATGACCCAATACGATCACAAGCTTTCTGTCAGCCAGCACTCCTCTGCCCCGGCTGCCCACATCCGGACCAGACAATAAAGGAATTTCCATACCCGGCAGGCCCGCAAACGTACTGCCGGCGAGCTCTCCATCCCCCGCTGCAAGATTGGGTCGGTGACGATCGTGCCGGTATGCACTTTCTACGATCTCCACACGATCAAAACCCGCTACAGCCATTGATGTTTGCAGCCTTTGGGCATATTGCTTTCTGGCGTACTTTCCCGCAACCACCGCCCATTTGCCCTGCAAGCCGAACATGCTATCTGCTCGATCCACCGCCGGATATCCTACCGGAGCGAGCCGATGTTCGGTGATTTTCCGACCAACTTCTTCCGCCTGTTCCAACTTGTCGGCAACCCCGGCCACAACCACATACATTTGCTCCGGCCGGGTATCCAAACGCGGCTCAACCAACGAATTCTCGAAATGAGATCGTTTCTTACCTGTCTCGCCCGCAGAATTCATGTTGGTTGTGGGCATCGTTACGGTATGGCTTGTATCGGGTTGCGCCGAAGCATTTTCATTTCCAGTGCTCATGTGTTCACGCTTGCACGCGAACACAAAAATCAACAACACGACAAACAATTTGCACCCTCTCATGGCGTACAACATACCCGCAGGGGTCATGCCGTGTCAAACACCCTATACTTTTCGAAATTTTACAAAAGCTCTTATGGAATGCTATTCTGGAAGAGATATGAACCCCGAAACTCAAAATATGGTTCGAAGCTTTGATCAAACCGAAATTTGGTATCGCAAAATCGGAAACCGCAACCCCAAGCTGGTATTGTGTGACGGGGTGGGATGCGATGGATTTATATGGAAGTACCTTATCCCTCACTTCCAAAAACGCTTTGGGATCATTCATTGGAACTACCGCGGTCACGGCAAAAGCCACTCGCCTTCAGATCTTGACAACCTCGGCATCGAAGCATGTATCCAGGATCTTAAAATCCTGCTTGCAACCAGCGCAGCGCGTTGTCCGCTGGTGCTGGTAGGTCACAGCATGGGTGTGCAAGTCATTTTGGAGTACTTGCATCGACATCCCCAACGGGTCATCGGACTTGTCATTCTCTGCGGATCCGCAGGTCATGCGATCGATCATATTCACGACAACGGATTGTTTCGAAAATTGTTTCCCTTGATGCGTTACGTATCCGATCGCCTAGATCAGATGCTCAAAGATACCTGGCGTCATGTACTCGACTCCGAGCTGGCCTATTTGTACGCCACCACCTTCGAAATCAATCCGACCAAAGTAAAACGAGAGGATTTCGAACCTTACCTTTCACATCTAAGCCGTATGGATCCAATCGTGTTTCTACGCACCCTGGAAGACGCCTCACGGCATACCGCCGATGGTTATCTCAAGGATATTCAGATACCCACTCTGGTGGTCGCCGGGGAAAAAGATCGTTTTACGCCTTTCTGGGTTGTCAAAAAACTGCACGAAAGCCTACCCGACTCACGCTTGCTGGCCTTACCCGAAGGCACCCACGTAAGCCCCATAGAGCTACCCGAGATCGTCAACCGGCGTATCGGCGAATTTTTGGACGAGCTTGCATCCCGAACAACCCCGGACACATAAAAAACTCTTCAAGCTCGGGCCGAAGTCTACGGAAATTACGGAATACTGCTCCAGTTCAGATTCTGCTGAAAAAAAACTATTTTTGATTTGAAATTGGCTTCGACCGGCAAGGACTGTCTGAGCTATACCTTCAAGTCACTGTTTTTTCGTAACTTGTAAATTGCGAGTTTCTTGGGCCCGAAAATCCATTTCAAATCCCAAAAATAATTTCAAGAGTTTCGAGGTAGGTACCGCTTCAGTCGTCGTAATCACCTTCTGGAGATTCTGTTTGGATGAGGGTTGCGGCCCTAGCCCTGATTTGATCCACCGTCCAGGCTTCCCGTTTTTCGATCTGAGTTGTCTTTGGCGGGGGCTGGTATGTGCCTGCGCTCAGGATCTCATCAATGGCCAACGGCGCCGTATCCTTGGCGTTGAAAACATCCACCATGAGATTGTAGACGAAATCCTCCACCCTTTTCGCCATACGCTCTCTGATTTCTACCGGCTGACCCAAAAGCCGGCCCTCGAACGGCAAGTTGAGTTTTTTGATGCTTCCGCCCCGGTAACCGTTTTTCTCGACATATTCCATCATCTCGGTCCATAACCCTTCGCTCACACCTTGATTCTGCAATTTCACAAACCGCCCTTGCTCGTCAAGCAATGCATTTCCGTAGTCATTGACTTCCAAGCCCCAGCTGAGCATCTGTAGCGCGGTGGCCACGTTGGCTTTGGTGGTATTGGTACGCTCGACAATCTCACGCAATCTTTCGGTGCTGTTGCCCGAAGTTCCGTGCTGAGCACCCGAGACATGATAAGGCTCGAGCGCTGCATGGATAGCCATGGTCAGTTCAACCTGAATCCCATGGTTGCTTTCTTGGATGCCATGAACCGTACCGTTGTTCAACGCGATCCAATCCGGAAAGATACCATGGGCATTGAGACCTTGTATCAAAAACAAGGCTTCATCCACCGTCGACAAGCCTTCTACCCCTTTGATTTCTCCGACTTCGGTCTCCAAACCGGCCCAATCGGGCACCAGCGAAGCCAACTCCAGGTTGGAAAGCAGGCATTCATCATCCGGCATATGAGAAGCATCAATGGCAATAGAGGTGATCCCGGCATCAAACATGGTAGGAATCTCCACCTTGGCAAACTCTACATCAGGAGCCTTTTTGATACCGTAATGATCCGCATGCACTGCGACCGGGACCGAAATCCCCAACTCGTTGCACACTGCGTCTACTTGACGCGCCAGATTCCAATAATTCACGGCGCAATATCCATCGGCCCCACCTTCGGAACGCGCGATTTCGATGATCAAGGCGGCATTGGCCCGTTGGGCGGCTTGCAAGACTCCTCTGATGATCAAATGGTTTCGGGCATTGGTAGCTATAGCTACGGATTGACCCTTGCGCAGCATGGCCCGATCGATAAACTTACCACTGACCAAAAGAGCCTTCGAATTGGGAAACAGCTTTTTCACATTGGGAGGACGACCGATTTTTAACGCTCGGTCGAAATCACTCAAGGGAAGCACATGTAGATTTTTTGTGCCTACCGATTTTCTCGATCGTGACTGCGCCACACTCCGGATTTTGCGAGAAGGTTTTTTGGCCGCTTTTTTCAATCCAGGTTTGGATGATTTCTTCGAAAGCACCGCTTTGTTCTTTTTGGATTTTAGAGGGGCGGGTTTTTTCCCGCCTATCCCTCCGTTTTTGGTTTTCTGGGCAGCGCGCGAGGGTTTGATCTTCTTTTTGGCCTTTGCCGAAATCACTTTCCCTTTTTTTGCGGTTTTTTTCCCCTTCTTAGCACCTGGCGCCATACATAACCTCCTCCATATTCTCGCATCCAGAGAGTAACCGTCACTATACAAAACCAGAGCTTCCAAGATCAAGGGATTTCCAATCAGGAAAATCTCAAATGCTCGGCAACCATATGCCATCCGTCGAACCCGACGGCCTATGAGAGGTGGTTTGGGCTATCCACAAACCGATTTCTTGTCAGCGCAACAATCACCGTACTGCTCACAGTAATTATCACACCAACAACCACCTGGAGCTTTTTTGCCGCAATACTCGACACAAGAGTTGGGATTCGGACTTGGATTTGGAGTCGGCGTCGGGGTCGGTTGGGGTTCATCACATACGGTTTTTATGTCAGCGCAACAATCACCGTACTGCTCACAGTAATTATCACACCAACAACCGCCTGGAGCTTTTTTGCCGCAATAACCGACACAAGAGTTGGGATTCGGACTTGGATTTGGAGTCGGCGTCGGGGTCGGGGTTGGAGTCGGATCGGGATTGGGCGCAGAACCATAGACTCTTAAAGAATCCGACCAATTGTGTTTGGACGAGCTTACAGTCGATGAATATGTGTTCCAGGAGCTGCCCTCGCCCGGCCAGGGATCCATCCTGGCAATATAAGTCGTACCATTCAGCTCTCTCCAACCAACGGCCAAAATATGATGGGCGCCCCCACTGGTCCAAGCAAAACGCATGGTAAATACATTGTTGTTGTCGATGTGGCTTTTTGCGGTCGAATAGCTGAGTGATGAGGTATTGAGCGTGGTCTTTAGACCCCAGTGTTGGATGATATCTTCCATCACCCAAATCTTTCCTCCGACGTTGCATGGATGATCCCATTTGAAGGTGGTGTTGCCACAACAGTCGTTTCTTTTAAATCTCCAGTTTGCAATGGTGCACTGGGATGGTTGGTCTATGTAGTGTTTCATGGCGTTTCTGCAGGTTGCCGCCCAACACCACATGCTGTGTTCTTGGTATTGGGTTCCTGCAGTGGTTATCTTTTTTTCACTAGCCCATGTTTCGGTCACAGCGATATGCGAAAAACACACCAATCCAAACAGCGCGTACGCAAAGATATTTTTGACGTTCATCTCGATTCTCCTTGATCCTATTTTGTTTTCCGGTCAATCCGCCAAGGCGTTTGCCACGACGCCTTTGAGTGCGCTTGCGGTTTTTTCATTGGAGATAAGAGCATTTCTTATGACTCCCCGAGAATAACTGCGTATGACCGGATCATCCAAACCAAGTGAAATACGAGCAGACGTCAAAGGCGCATACTGTATACTATGGGTGCTTGTATCGGTTGCTTCGATAATATCGGAAGTGGCTTGATAAATTCTTACAAACCGTAGATTGTAAGCCTTGGGTTGTAGATCCTGATATACCCAAGACATCTCTTTCGCCAAGCCGGTTGCACCGATCCCAACGGCTTTATATTCACCATTTCGCTTTTCCACCGTCAATAGAGCAATTGGAGTCCCGTCCGACACGACTGCAAATCTCCAGGTATCGATTGGCAGGGTGATTGCGCTGATATCTGGATCGGCCTGGTTGATGAGCTTATGGGGATCGATTGTATAAATACGAAAAGCAAAACCTAGAGTACATCTTTCCGGACGTACGCTGAGAGGCTCATTGTAAAGATCATTGAGCATAGGGGCAAACTCTTCCAACCCCGCCTCGGCTGCCCGCAAGACATCCTCTGAGGGACTTTCCGGCATGATGCTACCGGTAGAACAACCTGTTACATACAGCATGAATAAAGTTGAAAAAACCGCAATCCGCTTCATTTCCTCTCCTCCTTTTTCAAAAAGAAACCAACGCTCCCACAATAAATTACTGTACAATTTCCGTTCACACCTCCTTGGTTACGGATTTCAATCATGCGAGCCTGATTTCTGATAAGTTAATCTTTTTTTTGACAAAATACAATAATGTTTATCTTGAATAAAAAATTTAAACAAAATAATTATATGTATAATCCCCATATACCCTATAATTTATTTTGTTGATATGATTTTTGTTGATCTTTACCAAATTTTGGTAAAACGTATCCTAAAAATCAAACTCCATCGGGAATTTTGACCTACCTGGTTTCCGTATCAAAACTCTTGAATTTATTTTTGGGATTTGAAATGGCTTCGACAGGCGAGGACTGTGTGAGCTGAACTTACAAGTCACTGTTTTTCAGTGACTTGTAAGTTGCGAGTTTCGCAGCCCGAGAAGCCATTTCAAACCTCAAAAATCAAGTTCTGAGACGAGAACTACCTAGAAAATATGCATTTTTTGATAAAAACGTCGAATTGAAAAGCTGTGTATAACCGCATGAGCCATTTATCAATATTGTCTATGACTGGATAGTCGAAATCATCAAATATGCTATGGTCTACCGGAAATTGATTCCTGACAAGCTGTTTTTCTGTCAGCTGAAAAGAAGTTTGTTTTTCAAAACATACAGAATGATCACATAAATAAGATCTACAAATGAATAGTTTTTTCTATGCAAGCTTGAAGAATTTTTCTTCAAATTCAATCTGACGATTTCAATCTTTTTAGGTTTTGCACACTATGACAGAACGACTTGACTATATAATTATGATTTAGCATAAAGGTGTTAGAGAGGATACGTGTACCCCAACGTTGCATATAACGATGTATTGAGAGCGCACGAAAGTAGCTGACTACAACAAAATGTGTGCATATATTTGATTGAGCCGGGATTTAACTTTTTGTGGCTTTTGGAAACAATGTCATTCTGGCATGCTTTAAGCCAGAATCTATAATTTTAACAATGGATTCTGGATAGAATCTATCCAGGATGACGGCATTTTATGAATGAGTGAAATGCCCTCGGCTCCCGGCTTTTTTATGGCCTTGCGGCTATCGCAATTTCCCCGTCGTCATAGAAATAGGCTCGTCGGCAAGTTTTTGGGTTCTTTGGTCTCTGCTGTACTTTACGAATACACCGGATATCGACGCCGTAATGAGATCATCGACAGCATCACCATCCAGGTCGCCCGTGACGACCTGGCCTGTGATTTCTGCAAGTTGATGCCAGTCTTCGGACACCGAGTCTCTATATGACACACCCGCGAGGTTGCTGATGACAATGTCATCGACTCCGTCAGCGTTCATGTCGCCTGTAGCGATAGCTTGTACACCCCAGGAGCAATGGATACGTATCCATTGCCCGGAGCCGCTCTGCTTGAGATAAAGCCCATACCGGTACAATCCCACCAAATCGTCAACTCCGTCATTATCGATGTCGGCAACGGCAATCTGGTAGGCATTCTGCTTGCCCAATCTATGCCAGACGTCAGACGAAACATCCTTGTAAAATACACCGTTCGGTTTACTTATGACCACGTCGTCCAATCCGTCTCCATTCATATCTCCAGAAGCTATCCAGTTGATCCGACACGAACTGGAGATTTTCGACCATTGTTGCGTGCTGCTTGATTTTACATACAAGCCATGATCATAAAGTCCCACCACGTCATCGATGCCGTCACCATCCAGATCACCGGTTGCAACCTGTCTGGCTCTTTTGGACACATGCACCCATTCGCCCGTGTCTGAGTTTCGGGTCATGACTCCCATACCGTCCCATGATCCCAGCAAATCGTCTCTTTTCAACGGGGCGGTCCATTGGACCATTTCAAGCGTTATAAAACCGGGACCTCGTCCAATGTACTGAAAAGCAACTTTCACACTTGGTTGATCATTGTATGCGCTCAGATCCAAAACAATTTTTTGCATATCGAGAAATTGAAATGGGTTTACGGGCGCGGTGATTTGACTTTCACTCCAGATTGGCTCGAAACTTTTGCCACCATCCGTACTTACATGTACAACGAAATCAAAACCGTCCTCAATCAATGCGAGCCAAGGCGCATAACTCATCCAAAAGACCAAGGTGGTATTTGGGTGACCGGAAAAATCGATTTCGTTCGAAATGAGCCATTCGTTCTGCTCATTGACCGGAGCAAAGCTCACCACACCGATAGACATCATCCCGCTGCCTTTTGTGAGTGCTCCGCCTGGAAACCAGGTCTGCATCGGATCATGTGATACGATCTGCCAATCGACTGGAGGGTAGGCGTCTTCAAAACTTTCCAATGCATAGGTCGGATGCAAGCTGTCTACCTTTAGTGTCTTGGATTTCTTTCCAAGGGAATCCAAGACATAGCAGTCATACAAGCCGGCCGGCACAGCGGGCGCGACGGCCATGATTTCGGTGTCCGACCAACTCGATATTTCACAATCAACTTCGTTGGGACCATCTTTCCAAATGACCCGACCTTCGGTTTCTTCCAAGCTGTTGCCGACCAGTGTAAAATGCGTACCCGGGATCAATCCGGTTTTTTGATGGACAAAATCCAACAATGGTGCATCGACAAATTGCACTTCAAAAGATATGGATTCACCCGCCGAGCTTACATTGAATATGCGCAATCCTCCTGGAGCATCGTTTTTTAAAAACGACCTGGGATCGGTGTCGTCATTGATTGTGGTCCTTAACAGATCGGCGTTCAGCGCGGCCTGAGCATGCAATCCATTTTCGATCAAGCTGCCTTCCGGCCGATAAAGATAGACTTCATCTGCAGGGCCCAAAATATTGCCCGCGACCTTGGAGTAAATCCTGTATACCAACAGTCCAGGGCCATCAGCATATTCGGTCAAACGGCCTTCAAAGGTCCCGTCGAATTTTCGATACTCGATGATAAAATATTCGTCCTCCACATAAGGTGAGTTGATGCGATAGCAATTGTTGCCCTGTGAATAGAGAGGCTTGAGCGTATATGTACCCGGCTTATCAATCAGAGGTATTTGTTCGATCCATTTTCCGTATTCGTATTTCATATACGCACCGGGATGAGGTGCGGGATCATGGGCACCCACCATCAGACCCCAGTAGCCGATTGGATCGTACGGCTTATCCGGTTGGGTGAAGACATCCGCCCGGTACAGATCAGGTGCACCCATGCAGTGGAACATTTCATGAGACAAAACCGCAGTGCCATACATATCGATCCCCTGCTCTATCTGAAACGAATACCACCCTACGGGATTTCCATTGATAGAAACCGACTCGAAAAACGGCATCGCGTGTGGATAGAGCAAAAAGGCAGAGACCGCGGTGGGATATACAAACTCTCCCCGAATAATAAAAGTGATGAAATCCACCTTCAAATCTACAGGGATTTGAGGTCGTACAAATTCGATGGCGTTTTTGACCAGCACGGCCTCCCGCATGCGAGCCTCCTGTTGGTCCTTGTAACCTATAGGATTGGTGTCGGGATCAAAGGGTACGTAGTAGGCTCTGGGATGTTCATCCTGGTAAGATACGACACCGGCATCTGATACCGGATAAAACCGGGTAGAGATATCCAGTTTACCGTAGGACACTTCGTAAAAGTAATTTCTGACCGAGTTTGCACCGGGCTGCACATCGTTGAAACAACTCTCATACCTCAAAAGCTCTTCTTTAAATTCGATCTGATCCTTGAATCGTACCAATATCCCCAACATGTTGAGGTCTCCCAAGGTGGGTCCTCGCGAGATCTGTAACAATTGATTGTATTCTCTTTTTTTTGTTGCAATCGATTCCGCCAACTTGGCGGGTAACCCTTGAACCGCCAAAGATCTTTTTGCCATTTGATGAATCCGGCCGACCACCACATCGGTCGCCCGATAGGCACCGTCGTTTTCCTCGGCATAAACAAAATAGCCTCTAGCGTCTTGCACAACCACACACCCAGATGCATCATGAAACCTGCCAAAAAATTCATCACCCGTAAAAAACAATTCGATTTTCTCACCATCAGGTTGCATGCGTACAAGCTTGACCTTTTGGAGATATGCTCCTTGGGTGACACGAGGCAGAAAAAAAAACATTCCAAACAAAATGATCATTCCAAACATCCCACGCCGCAATCGACACATTTGATTTACTCCTTTCATCCTCTCAATCGTTAAAAAGTCAACCTTTAGAAAAATAGAAACCGTTGAGTGGGATCGACATCCCGAGGTGGCAAAACATATCCTTTTTCCTAGACATCCATACGGACGACGCACGCATTATTTATATGAGTGCATGATTTCGAAAAACCGGGTGGAACAAAATGAACCCCAACGTTGCATATAACGATGTATTAAGAGCGCACGAAATTCGCTGACTACAACAAAATGTGTGCATATATTTGATTGAGCCGGGATTTAACTTTTTGTGGCTTTTGGAAACAATGTCATTCCGGCATGCTTTAAGCCAGAATCTATAATTTTAACAATGGATCCTGGATCGAATCTATCCAGGATGACGGCATTTTATGCAACTGGCGAGTGAATGCACCAGATATAATAGAAACGCAACGATTTTGCATAACTCCTCATTTTATCAAATCTTTATCTGGATAATCGGGTCTTTAGGGATGCAGGATCGATGTGGTTTCGGCTTGTATTTGAATTGATTCTATTTTATAATCACGCCGAAAATCAAACCTTGAGACACATCGATTTATTTGGGGGTTTCGACGTTTTTACGTCGATCAACCGGGGGAAAAAGCGATGCCTGTTCTCATCAAATCCAATCTCGATCAATTGGAAAAGGTTAAAATTTATCGATTTTTATATGAAATTTGGGCCGATGAGCTGTCTCGAGACCTACCGGAGATGGATCACAAAAAACGTATTCTGTGTGATAAGCTGGATCATCACGCCAGGCATTTTATGGCTATTGATGAGTCCGGTAAGATCATCGGCTGCCTTCGATACAATCTCGTCACCCATCTGCAATCTCATCCCGATCTCAATCAGTGGATGGATTTTCAAAAACTCGCCACACTTTTCGGCGCCTTTAAAACCGCCTATACATCCCGTCTGGCCATCGACCCTCTGGCCAGAGGAAAAACCGTAATCTCACAACTGATCTCGGTAGCCTATCGAGAGGCCGTCTCGGAAGGAGTCGAGGTAGCCACCTGTTATTCGGCGTTGCATTTGGTACGATTGTATTACCAACTCGGATTCAGGCCTTACAACTCCAATTTCAGGTTGCCTGCGGGCATGCGCATTCCTCTCGTGCTGGGATGCAAAGACAAAACCTACCTACAACACGTCCAAAGCCCCTTGGCTGATCTCGTCCCTCCCACACAAGACGATCAAGGAAGCTTTGCAAAAACCATGTCGGTTCATTTTCCCGGATTTCATGATCCAGGGTTCGATCGGCAAGCCACAAAAGCTTTGTGGGTGAGGTTCGCCCATCTGAATTCCAGTCCGAACGAGACATCAAACCTCAATTTTTTCAAAGGATTTTCTGAAGACGAGCTCAACCAGCTGACCAAATATCTGACCCGAATCGAATTTCAACCCAATGATTACGTGATCCGGCAAGACGAGACCGAATCGGAAATGGGCGTGTTGCTCAAAGGAAGCCTGGGTGTTGCGGCAGGAAACTCCCAACATCCCCACTTCATCAAGATCATCAAACCCGGAGAGCTCTTTGGAGAGCACTCCAGCTTGGGCGAGAAAAAAAACATCGTCGATATCATTGCTCTTGAAAAAAGCGAGGTATTGTTTTTTCCGGTAGATTTCATCGACCGTTTGCTCGCTTCCAATATGACGATTGGATCGAATATATTG
>JBFFBT010000113.1:0-16889 GCA_041560255.1 Myxococcota bacterium
GTCGACTGCCGGCGCTTGGAAATACACGTATTATACAGCAAATCAAGGCACTTCGGTAAGTGAATTTGCATGCGATTCAAATTGCTACGATCCTGATGCAATGCAGATTGAATTGAAAGTACCATACATAGGTAATCTATTGACAAAAGACTTCAGCATCGGTCTTAGAGCCTGCGATGGAACTAGATCCAACCCCGAACAACACTGTGGTAGTTGGCAATATACTCCATGGGCGAGCGATGGTGGTGGGGCGTCCGATGTGGCGACGGATTCGAACGGAATTGATCCAAACACATACCAGATCGGCATCAGAACTCGTTCAATACCCATAACCATTCATGATTTACAAGTGGGAATCAAAGCCTATGACGGTAGTTTGGAAAAATGGGCCGGTCCATGGCAATTCACTCAATCCGCAAGTTTTGGAGGTGGAGTTTCTGCTTGGGCCACAGACGCCAACGGAGTAGACCCGAACGGTTTTAGAATATACCTACATGTTTGGGGTTGTGCACTGAAAGGCGAGCCTTGTAATGACCATGATGATTGCTGTGTAGGAGACTACTGTGCAGGTGGAATATGTGTCGTCTATTAAAATCGATGTTCAGCAGAAAAGAACGCACTATTTAGAATATCTCATTGTTAAAACGATGAACTACTAAAAATCGTAGTATTCGTTGCCCAAATGGGTGATGAGATCTTCGCCTTTGAGGTACCGCAGGGTGTTTTTGAGCTTCATGAGCTGGATGAACAGATCGTGTTCTGGGTACAGGCCTTTTTTGGTGATCGGGCTTTTGAAATAGAAGCTCAGCCACTCTTGGATTCCCTTGAGGCTTGCGCGTTTGGCCAAATCTGTAAGCAGAGCCAGATCTAGCACCAGCGGGGCCGCTAAAATGCTGTCTCGACACAGGAAATCTATTTTGATCTGCATGGGGTAACCCAGCCATCCAAATATATCCAGGTTATCCCAACCCTCTTTGGCGTCCCCCCTGGGCGGGTAGTAATTGATCCGAACCTTGTGGTAGAAATCCTTGTAAAGATCCGGGTATTTTTCTGGTTGCAGGATGTAATCCAAAACCCCCAGCTTGCTAACTTCTTTGGTTTTAAACGAGCCCGGATCGTCCAAGACCTCTCCATCTCGGTTGCCGAGTATGTTGGTCGAAAACCAGCCCTTGAGGCCGAGCAGCCGGGCCTTGAGGCCGGGTGCCAGGATGGTTTTCATGAGGGTCTGTCCGGTTTTGAAGTCTTTACCGGCCACCGGTGTATTGGTCTTGTCCGCGAGCTCCAACAAAGCGGGTATGTCGACTGTAAGATTGGGAGCACCGTTGACATACGGAATGCCTTTTTTGATTGCAGCGTATGCGTATACCATGGAGGGTGCGATGTCGGGGCTGTTTTCTTTGAGTCCGGTTTCGAAATCGGATAGAGTCTTGTGCACCGGTTTTTCTTCCAGGTAAACTTCCGTGCTGCCACACCAGACGACTACCATGCGGTCGACTTTCTCCCGATCCTGAAAGGTATCAAAATCCCGCATGAGTCCTTCGGCCTTCACCATCAAGTTGGCACCCTCTTTGACGTTGCTGGTATCGCCTTTGAGGTTTTTCACATAGCGGGTATCGAATACAGCCTTCATCGGCTGGATACGCTCCAGAAATGGTCTGATTTCGTCCAACAGCGATCGCTCCAAAACTTCACTGTGCACCGCAGCTTTGAAACAATCATCCGCGAAAACATCCCATCCGCCGAACCGCAAGTCGTCAAGACTGGTTAAAGGCATAAAATCCTTGATGAAAGGGACTCGATTGTCGGTCCTTTTCCCCAGCCTGATGGTGCCCATTTGGGTCAATGAGCCTATTGGTTTGGCAATCCCCCTGCGTATGGCTTCGACTCCCGCGATAAAAGTTGTACCCACAGCCCCTAGGCCTGGGATGAGAACACCCAATCTACCTGATCCACTTGCTATTTTTACTGCTTTTTTGTCTTGCATGACATGCTCCTTTGAGAAAACACAGCATCATTGGTCCAATTTGAAAAATATGTCAACAGCTATATAGCAATCCGCATGCCAAAACAGCATGAAAGAAACCAAAACGTACCCGCGGTTGCCGTCCGGCGTTGAGATATACACCACATAAAAAGCCGACTGTAAACCTAAGACAGCCTTTTGACGAAAACGTCTCTTTAGAAGATCTTCTGGGTGGATTTTTCCTTGCCCGATATGCCCAAGCTTTGTTATAAAATAATCTATGTCCAACAAAAACGTGCTGAAATCATGCAGCTTGTTTCGTGGTTTTTCCGATTCGGGCCTTGCAGTGGTCGAGTCGATATGCCACGAACGAAACATCCCGGCAGGTACCCCGATCTTTGTTGAAAACATGGTGGCCGATTCGATGTTCATCATCAAATCCGGCAGCGTGAATTTGAGCATGAAAAACTTGGAGGGAAAAGAGATCATCTTCGATACACTCTCTACATATAGATCTTTTGGAGAGTTGAGCCTGCTTTTGGGAGGGCACCGTCTTGTGATGGTTTCCGCGGTGAGTAATTGTATGCTCATTGAAATCAGTCGACGGGATTTTTTGAACTTGCAGAAACAAAAACCAAAGATATGCCTGAAAATTTTAATCGCCATCGTCAGGAAGTTCGGCAGCCGGCTTTCCAATTGCCGGGAACACATTAAACCATTGGTATTGTCGCAGCTTGGAGAATAATTGTCATTTAGGAGGAATATCATGCAAAAACGAAGGTCTCTTTTCATAGTGGCATCAATTTGGATTGGTATTGCGGGAGCCGGAAACGTTTATGCGCAGGAAGCCTCCATTGAGCATGGTTTTCTCTTCTTTTCGGGAGAGAAGTACGTCATGGATGAGAAGACGTATGGTATCTACGAAGATGGCAACCGCTTTGAAGACCTCATTAAAGAAAATGCCGACGCATTGAGCGAATTCGGAAGTTATGAAACTTGGCACACCACTGCATTGGTCATGACGGGTTTTTCTCTCGCCTCGTTTGCATTTGGGGGTGTGTACTACATGTTTGAAAAGGATCTTTCAGAGAGTTTGGGAGAAAACGCCGGCATATACGGTCTTGCGGCCGGTGGAGGACTGCTCGTATTGGGTGTGGTCTCCGAGTTTTTAGCTTGGGGTTCCATTTCGGATGCGGCTGAAACCTACAATCGGGGTTTGATGGATGAGGGTCCTGCTATGAGCATGATGTACCAAGGGCCCAGCATTGTCGCCGGTCCTGACGGCGTCAATATCGGATGGACCTTCGCTTTCTAGAGTTGATACAGTAGGTAGAATTTTTCGAAGTTTCATAAAGCGGGCTTTGAGGCTGAGCCTAGGCTGAAAAGTTTCAGGCTGCAGCGAAGAAGGGGATTCCCCCCCTCCTGCCGCCGAGCGGAAGACAGTCCGACAGGAGAGGGGAGAGGGAATCAATTTGGTTGGTTCTACGTATGATTCGCTCGGTTTCGTGTAGTATATGGTAATCGGCTTACCAATTTGTATTTCCAGGCTGTAATCTATGCGTTAAGCAGACTTTGTCAACAACTTTTTTTAGTTTTTTAAAAATTTTTTCACTTCTATTGGTTGAATATCAAAATTACCTTGTATTCAACCCGACTTCGGTGGTACCGAAAGACTGCGAGTGCCTTGGGAAAGTGAAAAGGAGCCTTTATGAGCTGGAAGATAAATATCGACGGGGAGTTATGTCAAGCCGAGCACGCAAAGATTTCTGTCCTTGACCGAGGATTTTTATATGGAGATTCAGTATATGAAGTGGTGCGCACCTACGGAAGCCGGATTTTCGCGCTTGATGAGCATTTGGCTCGGTTGACCAAATCCGCATCCCGATTGGAATTGGATCTACCCAAGACTTCATGGTTGCGTGAACAAATCGAAAAAACCATTGCAGCCACGGAAAACGAAGAGTGTTACTGTCGAATCGTCGTCACGAGAGGCACGGGACCCATAACGTTGGATCCCTCTACCGCCGATAAACCCTGCACGGTCATCATTGCCAAAGATCTCGAATTATTTCCCGATTGGCAATATACGCAAGGTATCAAAGTTACCATACCGATGATTCGTCGAAACTCCCGTTTTGCACTGGATCCGGCCATCAAAAGCGGTAACTACCTCAATTCGATTCTTGCCTTGGGCGAAGCCATGCGTGCGGGTTTTGACGACGCGCTCATGATATGTGCCGCCGGGCGGGTGACAGAAGCAACGACATCCAATGTCTTTACCTATCACAGCGATACCCTTAGAACTCCCGCCCTGGAAACCGGTATTCTCGAGGGAGTAACCCGAGGTTTTGTTCTAGATTTAGCTACAAAATTGGGTATACGTTGGGAAGAATGTGAGCTTTACCCCGAAGATCTGATATCTTCTGATGAGGTTATGTTGACCAGTACATTAAAAGAAGTCATGCCGGTTGTGCAAATCGGATCCGATACGATAAACACTGGAAAACCGGGCCCGATCGCGAAAAAACTCAGGGAAGCATTCCAGATTTTTGCTCGAGAACGAGTGCAAAACGGGGCATAAATACGAGGAAATCTTGACGTTGGATGATGCGAAGAGCTAGAAAATCTCCATTGCAAAACCAACGTTTTGCCGTGGATGCGAAGGTGTATGCATATACAATCGAAGGAATAAAATTCGGGTGAGGTGGGTGTGGAAAGTACCATTGCTTGCATCGTATGAGTTTATCATTGATTGGAGGGTGTGAGATGGAGTTATTGAGAATACAAGAAGCTTTGACATTTGACGATGTATTGCTCGTCCCACAAGAAAGCCATGTGCTTCCGGCCGATGTGGATGTCTCGACCAGACTGACCCGTCGACGCACGCTACGCATACCAATCGTTTCCTCCGCCATGGATACGGTTACCGAAGCACGCACGGCCATTACCATGGCTCAAGAAGGTGGTATCGGTGTTTTGCACAAAAATCTTTCCATCGAGCGCCAGGCAGCGGAAGTAAGCAGGGTAAAGAAGTACGAAAGCGGAATCATCCGCAATCCAATCACCATCGATCCGGATGCATCATTGTACCGAGCGGTTGAGTTGATGCAAAAACACTCAATTTCCGGCATTCCGGTTGTCAAAGCAAACACACTTGTCGGTATCCTTACCAACCGCGACTTGCGTTTCGAACGCAACCTGAAACAAAAGGTCTCAAAGGTCATGACCACGAATTTGGTCACGGCGAAAGAGGGAATCTCTGCCGAAGATGCCAAGGACTTGTTGCATAGAAACAAAATCGAAAAACTGTTGGTGGTCGACAAGGATTTTTGCCTGTGCGGCCTCATTACAGTGAAAGATTTACAAAAGGCCAAGCTTTATCCCAACGCATCGAAAGATGAAACCGGCAGCTTGTTGGTGGCCGCGGCGGTCGGCGTCGGAGATGAATCCATCAAGAGGGCCCAAAAATTGCTTGAAGCAGGTTGCGACATGTTGGTTGTCGACACGGCCCACGGTCATTCGAAGGGTGTTTGCGTAACATTGGAACAGCTCAAGACGACATTTCCGGATGCCGAAATCATGGTGGGCAATGTCGCCACTCCTGAAGGATGTGAAGCATTGATTCGAGCCGGAGCGGATGCCGTAAAAGTGGGTATCGGTCCCGGTTCCATCTGCACAACCAGAATGGTCGCGGGTGTCGGAGTTCCGCAGATGACCGCAATCATGCAATGCGCGCAGGTTGCCAAGCGCCATGATATACCTATTGTTGCGGACGGAGGCATCAAGTTTTCCGGAGATGTCGTCAAAGCCTTGGCGGGCGGGGCATCGACTGTCATGATTGGATCTTTGTTTGCAGGTACAGAAGAAAGCCCGGGTGAAGTCGTATTTTACCAGGGTCGTTCCTACAAGGTGTACCGAGGAATGGGAAGCTTGGGGGCAATGGCCAAAGGGAGTAAGGATAGATATTTTCAAGATGAAGTCGAACAAGTCGAGAAACTTGTTCCGGAAGGCATCGAAGGAAGAGTTCCGTACAGAGGCAAATTGTCGCAGATACTCTATCAGTTGGTGGGAGGTTTGAAGTCCGGCATGGGATACGTCGGCAGTCGAAACATTGTTGAGCTATGCGAGAAAGCCAAGTTCGTTCGGATCACGGCTGCAGGTTTGCGTGAGAGCCACGTACATGACGTCATCATCACGCAAGAAGCGCCGAATTATCCATTGAGTCAATAACCATCCGGAATGTATCGAAAGTGAAACCATGACAGAGCGGCTCCATAAGATTTTGATTCTGGATTTCGGATCACAAACCACACAATTGATTGCCAGACGAATCCGTGATTTAAAAGTGTATTGCGAAATTCACCCTTGTGAATTGCCTCCTGATGAAATCAAGAGAATACACCCGGACGGCATCGTGCTCTCAGGGGGTCCCATGAGCGTCTACGAGCAAAATGCTCCTGCCTGCTCGTCTGAGATCTTTTCCATGAAGATACCGATTCTGGGTATTTGTTACGGATTACAATTGATGACCAAGCTGATGGGAGGAAAGGTATCGCCGGCGAGCTCGCGAGAATACGGCAGGACTGAGATTTCGGTGATCGACACCGCCGACCTTTTGGCCGGTATATCGACCAAAGAGCCCATGGTTGTCTGGATGAGCCACGGTGACCTGGTAGAAGCCATTCCGGACGGTTTCGATGTACTGGCCAGAAGCGAAAGCTCGATGTATGCGGTGGTTGCCAATCGATCCAAAGATCTGTATGGAGTTCAGTTCCATCCCGAAGTGATCCATACGATCCAAGGCGCCAAGATCTTGGCGAATTTTGTGTTCAATATTTGTCACTGCCGGCCGAATTGGACAATGGAGTCCTTTGTACAACGCTCGATCGAAGCCATGAGGCAGCAGGTGGGATCATCACAGGTCGTATGTGCACTTTCGGGAGGTGTGGACTCTTCGGTGGTGGCCGCCCTGTTGTACAGAGCCATCGGTAAACAGCTGCATTGCATATTTGTCGATAACGGTTTGCTGAGGAAATCTGAAGCCGCATATGTCCGGGATATATTTGCCCGCCATTTTAAAATGGATCTCACAATTGTTGATGCAAGTGAGAGATTTTTGAGCCGGCTTGCCGAGGTAACCGATCCGGAAGTAAAACGCAAAAGGATAGGCGAACTCTTTATCCAGGTTTTTGAAGAGCAAGCAAAAAAAATCCACCGGGTAGATTTTTTGGCGCAAGGTACACTTTATCCAGACGTGATAGAATCAATGCCGACCAGGGGGCCGTCTGCAACCATCAAGAGTCATCATAATGTGGGGGGCCTACCTGAACGGATGAATTTAAAGTTGATCGAGCCACTCAGGGAGCTTTTCAAAGATGAAGTTCGACAACTGGGCGAAACTTTGGGATTGCCGGCTTCGGTGGTGCAGCGCCATCCATTTCCCGGTCCTGGATTGGCGGTTCGAGTCATTGGCAAGATAACCCAAGATCGTTTGAAAGTACTGCAAGAAGCCGATTTCATCCTTCAGGAAGAGCTCAATGCTCATGATTTGGTGAGAAAAACCTGGCAGACATTTGCCATTCTTTTACCGGTCCGTTCGGTGGGGGTCATGGGGGATGAACGGACCTACGAAGAGACCCTCGTCATCCGATCCGTAACAAGCCAGGACGGAATGACGGCTGATTGGGCCAGATTGCCGTATGATTTTTTGGCCCGGGTCTCAAACCGTATCATCAATCAGGTCAAAGGTGTCAACCGCGTTCTGTATGATGTCTCCAGCAAACCCCCCGCCACGATTGAATGGGAATGATAATGTGGGCCTGTAGGTTGAATTTTGAATCTTCGGCTTTGGGACTCGTCAAAAAGATTAAGACGTTGCAGGGTTGACAAGCTCTGCGATCGGCGTGCTATAAAGGTTTATTCAACGGATAGCTCATACAGGAGGCTCGGATGAATGTATTTTTCCGCGGTCGCTTGCTCGTGACCCTGGGGACTATAATGTTGTCTTCGATAGTATGGTCCCAACAAGCGGGAGAAGTCACTGAAGGCAACCTCAAGGTGGAACACGGACAAATTAACTGGACGAACCGCACAATTATCGCTACCGGTAGTGGAGCTCCCGATCTGAATGCCGCAACCGTGGCCCAAGCCAGGTTGGGCGCCGAGCGGGTCGCAAAGCTGGATGCCTTGAGAAATATTTTGGAGACTATCAAGGGTGTGCGCATCAACAGTGATATTACCGTCAAAAATGAAATGGTAACCGATTCGAAGATTCGAACTCGAGTGGAAGGTGTGGCTCGTGGATTTAAAGTATTGAAAACAAAATACTATTCTGATGGTGGAGTGGATTTGGTCGTGCAGATGTCACTGGATGGGTCGCTGGGCGAGTTGTTCATCAAATCCAAAGAGAAATCCAATCCACTGCCGGCTTTCGGTACACCGAACAATACTGGATTAATATTGGATGCTCGAGGTTTACGCGCTCTTCCAGCATTGGCACCGCAGGTTTTCGACCAGGCGGGTCAAATTGTTTTCAATTCGGATTATCTTACTAAAAAAGCTATTGAAAACAATGGAGTTGCAAGCTATTTCCAGGACTTCAAGTCCGCCAAGCAGGATAAAAGAGCCGGCACGAATCCTTTGGTAATAAAGGCCTCGGGTTTGATGGCGGGCAGCAAAACAGACTTGATGTTGTCAAAACAAGATGCCGAAAAGCTGAGGGATCCCAAAGCAAACCTGTCCTACCTTGCGGAAGGCAAGGTTGTTATTGTGATAGATTAAAAAATGTTTAAATTCAAGGAGATTGCCATGAGAGCAACTGCCTATTTCACAATCCTTGCAGGATTGATGCTGCTGCCTGCAATAGATGGCCGAGCGGGTGAAAACGATCCGAAAGAAATCGAAATCGTTGGACAGGCGGCGATCATCAATGACGACAAGGTCCAGGCTCGGGACAAGGCGATCGACGATGCATTGAGGAAAGCAGTCGAATCTGCGTTGGGCACCGTCATCTCATCCGAGACCATTACAGAAAACTACCAATTGATATCCGATCGGATTTTATCTCGTGCGCATGGCTATGTAAGCAAATATAAAATTTTGGACGAAAGCGACGAAGAGGGGGTCTTTAGTGTCACCATACGCGCCACTGTCACGGTTCAAGCGGTCTCCAATGATTTGGATGGCTTGAGGACTTTAATGCAACGTAAGAGTATGCCCAAGCTCATTATCATGGTTGCCGAACAAAACATCGGTATGAACACCCCACAGTTTTGGTGGAGCCCCAGTGGATCGGGTGTCGCTATGGATATGCGGATTACGGAAAACACCCTCATGGAGAAGATGCGGGAAAAGGGGTTTACCTTTGTAGATCCTGAAACATTATCAGGCAAAAAATCTATCCAGTATCCAGTTGCACTGTTGTCGGACAAGCAGGCCAAGCGGATCGCCGAGCTTACCGATGCACAGGTTATCCTGGTAGGTCAAGCGGTTGCCAAAGATATTGGTCAAACCTGGGAGGGAACCCGGCTTCGGAGTGCGAATGCCGAAATCGCCGTAAGAGCCATTAACACAGACAGTGGTGAGATCATCGCCGTGGCCACGGAACAAGCCACGGTACCGCATGTGTCACCAAGTGTCGCCGGAAGCAATGCATTGAAAAAAGCATCTGTAAAGTTATCGGAAAAACTTATCGATATGATTGGGAAGAAATGGATTTCGGACACGAGCGGCAATCTCAAGGTGCGTATGACGGTTACGGGAGTCAAAACCTATAAAATGCTCAACAAGCTCATCAGCGTACTGAAAGAACAGGTACGCGGGGTCAAAGACGTTCATCAACAAAGGATGAAACAACAGTCAGCCGTTTTGGACGTATTGCTGGCAGGTGATACCCGCGCTCTGGCGACGGAACTGGAATCTGAAGATTTTGGTGGTGCTTTCAAGATCGAGATCGTAGAAGTAACTGCCAACGCTATCACGATTAATCTTTTGAAATGAGAGGGGTTGCTATGACAAGAGCCCGGCATGCAATCAAATGGATGGTCATTTTGACTTTGTGTATGGGATGGTTTTCTCTTGCGACGGGTGACGAGATACTCGATCCGGCGGGCAAGGTGACCTACTTCAAAGGCAAGGTGGAGGTGTTTCGAAATCATGCCTGGCAGGAGTTGATTTTGCATGCGAAGGTGTTTCAATCCGACATCTTGCGAACCGGAAAGAAGTCAAGGTTGGAAGTACGATTGGTGGATCAGAGCATCATTCGGCTTGGCTCGAAATCAGAGCTCAAAATCACGCAAAACCATTTCGTCAAAGGAAAAGAGAGGACCTTCAGCGCAACTTTTGCGCGCGGGCGGTTTTACTCGATGGTATCAAAACTCGTATCCGGATCATCCAAGTTTGAAGTTGAAACTTCCAATGCGGTAGCTGGTGTCCGGGGTACGACGTTTCGAATCGATGCGAACCAGGATCGCAGCACATTGGTAAGGGTTTATGCGGGTGCAGTAGCGGTTTCCAACGCACCGGTATATATCAAAACTGAAAAGAGCGGCTCGATCGACACTCCCTCAACCAAAAAGCCGAATTCTGTTCAAAATGTCAAACCTGATAGGAAGGGACGTAGAGTGGTTGCAGGACCCAAGGAAGTATCTAAAAAAGAATGGGAAGAATATGTCGCCAAAGCCATGCAGGAAGTACGTGTCGCGGCTGGTGGTAAGATAGGCAAACCGACCGGATTCGATCCCGATTTTGACGCCATGGATGAATGGGTTGCATGGAACACCAATCGGGACAAACAATTGGAAAAATAAACCTCTATCTAGGCCATGAAAAGCAAGGACGAACGTTTTTTCACACAGTCTATTACACTTTCTATTTTCGCCTTGGCGCTCCTGATAGGTTTGGCCTATCTGCTCAGGGGCGTGCTCGCACCTGTCCTGTTTGCGTTTCTCTTGGCCTATGCGTTTGATCCGTTTGTAGAAATTCTTTGCCGCCGGCATGTGTCCAGATCCGTGGCAAGCTCAATCTGTCTACTTTTTTTATTGGTTTTGGGATCGGGCTTGCTGGCTTTGATACTGCCGACGGTTCAAGCCGAGGTAAACATTCTTCTAAAGAACATGCCGATCTATATAGAAAAAATCCAGACATCGGTACTTCCCTGGATTGAGAATACCTTCGATTTGACCTTGCCGAAAACTCTACAAGAAGCCCTGAATGCATTGAGGCAGAATCTACCAAATGTATCGAGCGATATGGCCAAACCGCTGGCGGGATTGCTCAAAACCATCCTGTCGAGCACGATGTCTCTGTTGGCTTCGTTGGTATACTTGGTTATCATTCCGCTTTTTACCTATTATTTTCTGCGTGATTTCCCCAGAATCATTCATTGGTTTGGTGAGTTGATACCGATACGCTTCCGGGAGAAATCCACATCGATCTTTGGAGAGTTAAATTCTGTGTTGGCTGGTTTCATTCGAGGGCAGTTGACAGTATGTGCTATCCTGGCCCTGTTTTACTCCATATGTCTTTCCTTGGTAGGCGTGCCTGCCGGACTGACGATCGGTATATTGGCAGGCTTGTTCAACTTGGTTCCCTATTTGGGCACCATTACGGGTATTGCATTGTCATTTTCATTCCTTTTGCTGGAGGGAGGGCAACCGCTTGCCTATCTGTTGGTGCTGCTTGTTTTCATAGGCGCATCCATTTTGGATGGGTTGTTGATTACACCCAAGGTACTAGGAGAGAAGCTGGGGTTGGCGCCGGTGGCGGTGATACTGGCAGTGTTGGCATTTGGTGAGATTTTCGGTTTTACCGGAATTCTTTTGGCTGTACCTGTCACGGCTCTAGGCAAAGTTATATTGACACATGCCCTAAAAGCATATCGAAACAGCCGAATGTATACCCAGACTCCCCCTCCGGCGGAGGAATAATCTTGACCGGACAAGTCAAAAAAAAAATAAAATTGGTCATCAGTGATTTTCATTTGGGCAATGGACAATTTTTGCAAGACGGCGCGGTCAACCTGCTGGAAGATTTCATTCATGACGCAAAATTCATCGAGTTTATCGAATATTACGGAAATTTTGGGGATGACGCAGATGTCGAGCTCATCATCAATGGCGATTTTTTCAATATGATTCAACTCATGCCTGAAGAGCAACCCAACGGGATTCTCACGCAAAGGGCCGCTGTCGGGAAGATATCATCCATCATCAAAGGGCATCAGAAGATCTTCGACGCTTTAAGATTGTTCAATTCGAAGCCCTTTAGGCGAATCATTTTTATCATGGGCAATCACGACCCCGGGCTTCTCTGGCCCAGCGTGCAGGAGGTATTGAAGAAAAATATTCAGGGTGAGATGGTGTTTATTGATGATGTATACCGAATTGATGGCATGCATATCGAGCACGGTCATCAGCTCGAGACTATATTTCGATTTGATAAAACCAGATACTTTTTGACCGTTGGTTTTGATGAGCCGGTGCTCAATCTTCCTTGGGGCGTTTTTTTTGTAAAAGATTTTCTCTATGGACTCAAAAAGAAACGACCCTATATCGATAAAGTAAAACCTTACAATCGCTATCTTAGGTGGGCGTTTTTTAATGATTTTTGGTATGGATTTTTTGGTTTGTTGCGTTACGTAGGATTTGTCATACGATGTCGGTTCAGCAAACTTCCATTGAAAAAATCTCAAAGCTTAATGGGCTTACATGCCGGCTGGGCGGCTACCCAATCTCCAACTCTGGTCGAGGATGCGCGCAAAATAACCCAGAAAGAAAATTGTAGAATTGTCGTCTTGGGACACACCCACATACCCGTGCACAAGAGCTTCAACAAAGATCAAGAGTACCTCAATCCAGGATGTTGGAATGATGTTACTTCACTCGATTTGTCGTCGTTGGGACATACCTTGCGACTTATCTATGTCCTTATCGAGTACCGCCAAAACCGCCCTTATGCCCGTTTGGTTGAATGGCACGGGCAACATCGGATTTGGGAAGAGGTTCGAGCGTAGAGAGAAAACAAATCTTGAGCATTCTGTTGCAAATTGACCGCTTGTATGCCTACAATAGAGATATTCGGGGTAAATTTCCGTCGTCTGGAGGCTGCTGTGGGGAGAGCAATTGTTGCTCATCGAGGCGCGATTTGGTTGTCTTTCGCAACCTGGCTCATTGTATGCATCATATCATCTGCGCGGGCGGATTTTAAATTACCGATTCTGCACCCGGTACCCAAGATCGTATCGGTACCCGAGCATGAATCAATCGAAATACTGAACAATTTCAAAAAAATGAACAACTTGGAAATCGAAATCCGCATGACCCCTTCGGGACTTCTTTCCGAACGATTGGTCCATTACCTGAATGCAAACTTCCCAAATGTAAAAAAAAGATTCGTCACATCCGGTATTCTAAGATCGGCTCATATCTTACGTTATAGAAAAGTATCTCGGATTGAGATACGACACGAGCTTGGTCTGGCCAATCCCGATTTCAGGACCATCAATGCCTTGTATGCTTTGGGTCCTGTTCGGAAACTATTGGTCTTGGATCACCGCTTCAGCCGATCGAGTTTCGAGAAAATCAAAAGAGTCAAGTTTTCTATGCCGGTGATAAATTTATCCGTGGAAGGATTGGCATCGGATCATCTGCAATTGCTCAAAGCAGACATGTCCCGACCTATCATGCTGGTTATACCCTATGGATTTGAGGCGATTCATTTGGCGAAGTACAATCAATTGCATCCCCTGATCCTGGAAGTGCACACCCAGGAAAATCAAGTCAATGAGGGTGTATTGGCAGAATTGACGAAAATGGAAAAGGCCGATATTTGCATCGTCATCAATGGTGGTTTTACCATGAACGATGCCACTAAGCTCATGGTCTTGGATAGGTTTTCTTTGAAGATATACCTTGAAAATCTCAAGCAATTGATCCCTGGGCTGGTAGATCTTTTAGAGCAAATGGAACCTCCCAGTTAGTTTCGGTCGCAAAACCCGAAATGTCCTATAGAAGCTATCTTTTTGTTTTGTAAGCTTTTTCCGATATTTTTAAGATTGATCTATGGATGTAGTTTTCATGAGCCGGCATTGTTTTTTGCTTGATTTCCAAAATATTTCTCTGGTAAGAGCATGAGTGGATTGGCAACATTGAGATCTTAATCTATGAGAAGTGATAAGAAATACTTGACTTTCCCCCAATTCACTGCTAGGCAAAGGCATTTTATTCAGCTCGGCAAGTCGGATCGGGTTGAATAAGAGGCGTCATGCAGGCGCGTAGCTCAGCGGGAGAGCGCTACCTTGACACGGTAGAGGTCGGCGGTTCGAAACCGCCCGCGCCTATTTTTTTTTGTTGGAGAGCACCTTAGACTTGGAGGAACTTCCAGAAGAATGGCCGAATTAGAAACCATCCGGCACTCAGCCGCGCATGTCATGGCAGGCGCCGTGAAAGAGTTGTTTCCGGATGCGAAGGTCGCGATTGGTCCCGCAGTTGATGATGGTGTAAACGGGTTTTATTACGATTTCGAGTTCGACCAAGGTTTTACCGAGGCCGACTTGGAACGAATAGCCGCTCGAATGCAAGAAGTCATCAAAAGTGACGTTGCGTTCATTCGCGAAGAGATTCAAAGGGAAGATGCCCGTCGATTGTTTGCTTCGATGCAGGAAGATTACAAGCTCGAATTGCTGGATGCCATTGCAGAGGGCGAGCAAGTTACTCTTTATCGGCACGGTGATTTTGTAGACTTGTGCCGGGGGCCGCATGTGCCCTCGACGGGTGAGATTAAAGCGTTCAAGCTGATGAGTATTGCGGGGGCCTACTGGCGTGGAGATGTGAGAAATCGCATGCTAAGCCGCATATACGGCAATGCATTTGCGAGTCGCAAGGATCTTGCCCAACACCTGGAGAGGGTCGAACAGGCAAAAAAAAGAGATCATCGTTTGCTTGGAAAGCAAATGGATCTGTTCAGCTTCAGTCAATCGGTCGGTGGGGGCTTGGTTTTATGGCATCCCAAAGGCGCGAGGGTCCGGTCCATCATTGAAGAATTCTGGCGTCGTTCACATTTCGACTATGGTTACCAACTGGTTTATTCACCGCATATCGGTAAGGCCGAGCTTTGGGAAACCAGCGGACATCTTCATTTTTACAAGGACAACATGTATGCTCCTATGGATATCGACGGAAATCCATTTTTCGTCAAGCCGATGAACTGTCCGTTCCATATCGAGATATATCGAAACAAGCTCAAAAGTTATCGTGATTTGCCGTTACGCCTGGCAGAATTGGGTACCGTGTATCGGTATGAGTCGTCCGGAGTCCTGCATGGCCTGATGCGGGTGCGGGGTTTCACTCAGGATGATGCCCATATCTTTTGCACGGAAGAACAGCTCAATGACGAGATCCAGGCTTGTTTGGAGCATACGTTCTATTTGCTGCGGGCATTTGGTTTCGATCAGTTCGAAATTTTCCTCAGCACCAGGCCGGAAAAATTTGTAGGCGAGCTCGATGATTGGGAGAAGGCCACGCAAGCTCTCAGCCAAGCATTGAAGGCCCAGGGTTTGGATTATGAAATCGATCCGGGCGAAGGTGTATTCTACGGGCCGAAGATTGATATAAAAATTCGTGACAGCTTGCAAAGAACTTGGCAGTGCACAACCGTTCAAGTGGATTTCAACCTGCCGCAACGTTTCGGGTTGGAATATGTTGACAGAGACAACCAAAGGTGCAAACCTTTTATGGTTCATCGGGCGTTACTGGGATCCATCGAGCGCTTCTTCGGGGTTTTGCTGGAGCACCACGCAGGCGCATTGCCCGTATGGTTGGCGCCCATGCAGGCTGTTGTCGTTCCGGTGAGCTCGGATCAAAACGCATACGCTAAGAGAGTATGCAGTATTCTGGAACAACATGCCATTCGGATCGATACTGACGAAAGGAACGAAAAACTCGGATTTAAAATTCGGGAGGCGCAGCTTGCCAAGATTCCTTTCATGTTGGTTGTGGGTAAACGAGAAGAAGAAAAAAACGGTGTGACTCCGCGGACCAGGACCGGGGAGGATTTGGGTTTTTGCTCTCTTGAGCAAACCATCGAGCTTTTGACGCAAGCAGCATCCTGGCCCGAACGATCCAAGCGCAAGGAGGTGTAGTCATAAAGACCGACCGAAAAGCCAAAGGCAAAGGCGATACAACCAGAATCAACCATGGAATCGTGGCCCGTGAGGTGCGTGTTATCTCGGCTGATGGTCAGCAGTTGGGGATATTATCCACCCAGGAAGCCATCCGGGCGGCTGAGGAAAGAGGTTTGGATTTGGTGGAAGTGTCTCCTTTGACACGACCCCCGGTTTGTCGGATTATGGATTACGGCAAATACAAATACACCCAGAAGAAAAAGCAGGCCAGCGCAAAAAAGCGCGCCATGGTTCAAGCACTTAAAGAGGTCAAGCTTCGGCCTAAGACCGAGGAGCATGATTACCAGTTTAAGCTGAAACATATCAATCGATTCTTGCAAGACGGAAACAAGGCCAAAGTTACCGTCCGCTTTCGTGGTCGTGAGATGGCTCACAAAGATATCGGTATGGAAATGCTTCATCGTATTATCCGAGACGTGGGAGATCTTGCTACTGTAGCAAGCGAACCAACCATGGAAGGGCGTTTACTTCAGATGATTTTGACTCCTTCTCCAAAAGCTCTCGCGATGCTCAAGCAGACAAAAGAAGAACATCGTAAGACCCAGGAAGGATCTTCCAGAGAAATCGATGATCTCGAAGATGAGCAGGAAAGAGAAACAGAACAATCTGAATTGGAAGGAAGGTGATAGGCCATGCCTAAAATGAAAACGAACCGCGCGGCTGCAAAGCGCTTTCGTGTGACCAAAACCGGAAAAGTAAAGGCCAAAAAAAGCAATTTAAGGCATATTTTGACAACAAAATACAGCA
>JBFFBT010000114.1:0-16753 GCA_041560255.1 Myxococcota bacterium
CTGCATGATGCGGCCTGAGAAAATTCAATGGACCGTTTTTGCGTCCCTCCCGATGGCGGCGTGTGGTTGCAACGGCTTGTTGGTTGGAATGAAAACCGGTTGGAGATAGAAAGATGCTATATTATTTGTTTTACCAAGCTGACCAGTGGATCAACGTCGTGAGGTATCCTTCTTTTAGAGCCATTGCCGCGGGAGCGACGGCAATGATTGCCGGATTGATGTTTTATCCCTGGTTCATTCGTTGGTTGCGAAGAGTCCAACGAGAAGCCAACAATGTCAGAGAAGATACGCCCGAACGCCATCGAAAAAAGATCGGCACTCCTACCATGGGCGGAACACTGGTAGTAGGCGCGATCTTGGTAAGCTGCCTGCTGTGGGGTGATTTGAGCAACCTTAAGATGTGGGTTCTGATGGCTCTGACGACCCAATTCGGATTGGTTGGATTGATTGACGATTATAGAAAATTGCGTTTTCATAACTCGAAGGGCTTGTCGGGTAGAATAAGATTGCTGTTGCAGTTTGGTTTTACCGGCATTATGATGATTCTTCTTTATACGATTACGGATTTCGACTCCCGGGTGTCTTTTCCGGTTGTCAATTTCGAGATATTCAATCCAGATATCGGTTGGTCATATATTTTATTGGCTACCCTGGTCATCGTGGGCACCGCGAATTCGGTCAATCTCACGGATGGTTTGGACGGATTGGCGATAGGGCCGTCGATTACTTCGGCGTTTGTTTTTTTGGTGTTGTCATATGCAGCGGGCACGGTTTTGTTCAAAGATTTTATCGTGGCCGACTACCTGCGCATTCCGTATATCGAAGGAGCCGCAGAATTGTGTGTCTATTGTGCCGCGTTGATGGGCGCGGGCATCAGCTTCTTATGGTACAACACCTACCCTGCTTCGGTGTTCATGGGGGATGTGGGTTCATTATCGATAGGTGCCGGGTTGGGAACGTTGGCCGTGTTGACCAAAAACGAGATCGTCTCGGCAATCATACACGGAGTTTTTCTCATGGAGGCCCTATCGGTCATTATCCAGGTATTTTCCTTCAAGTTGACAGGAAAGAGGGTCTTTCGAATGGCTCCGTTGCATCATCATTATGAGTTGAAGGGATGGGCGGAGCCCAAGATCATCGTTCGTTTTTGGGTGGTGTCTATCATGCTGGCCATGGTGGGTCTTGCCAGCTTGAAGCTGCGCTGAGAGGAGGTATGCGTGGATAGAATCGAGAAAATACTCGCAGAGCCCGAGCGACACAGCATCATGGTGGTGGGATTGGAGCGTTCCGGGCGGGCGTTGGCTCTCATGTTCAGAAAGTTGGGTGCCCAGGTTTTAGCCACGGATCGAAATCCTACGCTACAGGGATTGGAAAAACTTACCGAGGCCGGAGCCAAGATTCATTTGGGAGGTGATCAGGTCGGAATTGTACGAGATGCTGATTTGGTGGTGTTGAGTCCCGGGGTGGCGCTCAGACCTCTGGCGGCTCCGATTCCTTCGGAGGCCATCCGCCGAGGTGTTCCTGTAGTGGGCGAGATGGAGCTGGCTTATCGTATTTTAGGTCGTAGTACCCGGAGAGCCCCAATGATGGCCGTGACCGGAACGAATGGAAAATCTACTACCACGGCCTTATGCGCTCACTTGCTCGAGCAAGCCGGGCACAGGGTGTTTTTGGGTGGAAACATTGGCCACCCATTGTCCGAGTTGGTGCTCAGCGGTGAAAAAGTCGACTGGATGGTGCTGGAAGTATCCAGTTTTCAGCTCGAGCACCTTACCGATCCGAAGCACTTCATTCCCAAGGTTGGGATCTGGCTCAATTTGACACCTGATCATCTCGACAGGCATATCACCATGCGAAACTACGGCAGAACGAAACGGCGATTGTTCGAGGGTCAAGGATCGGATGAAACCGGCGTTTTCTTTTTGGATGATTCGAACGTCAACCAACAACACGAACATCTGGCTTGCACCATATCGGGTGTCTCACGAAATCCGGCCCGGGTTCCTTTGGTCGGGGCGTTGTTAATTCGAAAAGAAATTACCCCTAACGGCTGGAAAGAACCATTTCTGATCAACAATCCCGTGTTGGCCGGTGATCACAACGCGGAGAACGCTGCTTGCGCGACAAGTGCCGCGTTGGCTGCAGGTTTGAGTAAAGAGATCATACAAAAGGGATTGGATACCTTCAAAGGATTGCCGCATCGCATGGAGACTGTGCGGATCGTAGGTAAAGTCCGCTATATCAATGATTCGAAAGCCACCAATCCGGATGCCACCGCCAAAGCGCTGACCTCGTTTACCGATCCGGTTGTTCTGATTGCCGGTGGAAGAGGCAAGGGCATGGGATACGACATGCTGCGGGAAATTGTCACCAAGAAAGTAAAAAACCTCATTCTTTTGGGAGAGGATGCCGGTAAGCTGCAGCAGAGCCTCAAAGGGTGCACACGTATTCATATGGTGAGTGATATGACCGAGGCGGTGGATCTGGCGAAAGATCTTGCCAAGCCCGGCGAGGTGGTTTTGCTGAGCCCGGCTTGTGCAAGCTTCGATATGTTCAAGGACTATACCGAGCGAGGGCGGGTGTTCGCTCAATTGGTGGGTGGACTGGAGAGCAAGTCTTGAAAGTGTACGCACAACTTGCCAAATGGACTGGTAAATTGGGCGGTCGCCTCGCCGACCAATCGAGACGCGCGGCCGAAGTGGATAAAGTCTTGTTCTATACTGTCATGATTTTATCGGTTTTTGGATTGGTTATGGTGTATAGCGCGAGTTTCGTATACGCCCAGGCAAATACCGGCGATCCGACCTATTTTTTCAAACGGCATCTATTTTTTTTGGCAATGGGATTGGCCGCTATGTTTTTTGCCGCGGGCTTTGGGTATCAGAGGTTGGTGGGTTGGGCTTATCCCGCACTGATTATCACGATGGTGTTGCTCGTGCTGGTGTTGTTGCCGGGTGTGGGTTCCCGGGCAGGTGGATCGTATCGCTGGTTGCGCTTGGGTCCGATCGGCTTTCAACCTGCCGAGCTTGCCAAATTGGCTTTCATTCTGTATTTGGCGTGCTCCTTGACACGCAAACAGGAAAAGATCAAGGCATTCGGTCAGGGGTTTTTGCCCCATTTGTTTGTGTGCGCCGTGCTGATTTTATTGTTGTTGGGACAACCGGATTTCGGAACCGCCGCCACATTGACCATCATGCTTTTCCTCATGCTCTTTGTGGCCGGTTCACGTATCAGTCAATTGGTGGTTTCGGCTCTCATCGCGGTTCCCATGGCCTATCTATTGGTGGCTGGTTCGCCATATCGACTCCGCAGACTTATGGCGTTTTTGGATCCTTGGGCTCACCGGTTCGATATCGGATATCAAATATCCGAGAGCTTGATGAGCTTTGGATCCGGGGGCGTGTTTGGAGAGGGCTTGGGATCTGGAAAGCATAAATTGTTTTTTGTTCCGGCGGCCCATACGGACTTTATTTTTTCTATCGTTGGAGAGGAGCTTGGTTTGGTGGGCGCCGTATTGGTCATCGGGTTGTTCGGTGTTTTTGTTTGGAGAGGCATACGGGCTGCCAAACACGCTCCGGATTTGTTCGGGACCTACTTGGGATTTGGGTTGACGGCCCTGATTGCCATGCAGGCGTTGATTAACATGGGGGTTGTGACCGGTATGCTTCCGACCAAAGGTTTGACTCTGCCGTTTTTCAGCTATGGCGGCAGCTCGTTGGTTTGCAGTCTATTGGCGGCAGGAATCTTGTTGGGTATATCGACGTCTCAGTCAAAGAAGTCCGGTTCTCAACAAGATGCAAAGGTGACGTGGCCTTGAGGAATTTGCAATCCAAAGACCCCTCGGAGGGGTTGAACATGTTGATTGCAGGAGGTGGTACGGGTGGACATCTCTTTCCAGGCATCGCTCTGGCGGATGAGTTTTGCACACAGCAACCCGGAAACCGGGTTTTGTTTGTCGGGACCGAGCGGGGTATAGAGAAAGTGCATGTTCCCCGGGCGGGTTATGAACTTGAACTGATTCGGGTGGCGGGATTGAAGGGCATGGGATTTGTCCGTACGGTCAAAAGTTTGCTGTATTTGCCTGCGGCGGTTTTCAAATCGATGAGGATTATCAAGCGGTTTTCCCCCGACTTGGTAATCGGGGTGGGAGGTTATGCTTCCGGACCGGTTCTTGCGGGCGCATGGCTGTTGGGTCTGCCCACCATGGTGATGGAGCAAAACGCCTATCCCGGTTTGACAAACCGATATCTCGGAAAATTTGCCGGTAGAGTTTTTGTCGCCTTTGAGCAAGCCGAGAAATTTTTCTCTCGCAGCAAGGTTCGTTGTTTGGGTAATCCGGTGCGCAAATCTTTGCTGGCCGAGGTTGGATCGAAAAATTCGGGTTCTTTTGAAAGGAAAATCTTGGTTTTTGGAGGATCACTGGGTGCACAGGCGCTCAATCGAGTGTTTCCAGAGGCTGCCATACGTCTTTCGAGCCGATATGAAAACCTCCGAATCGTTCATCAAACCGGTGAGTCTCAACGCGATGACGTGCAAAAGGAATACCGGCGATTGGGGCTCGGAGAAAGGGTGCAGGTGATCTCTTTTATTCAGGATATGGCTTCTGCCTATCGTGATGCTGATCTGGTGGTATGCCGGGCCGGTGCCACGACGGTGGCCGAGTTGACCGCTTGTTGTAAACCCTCAGTTTTAGTGCCATATCCTCATGCTGCGGACAACCATCAAGAGCTCAATGCCCAGGCCCTAGTAGAGGCCCGGGCGGCGGTGATGATTCGCGAGGCGGACCTGACCTCTACGCTCATGGCTGAAAAAATCGGCGCGATATTGGATTCGCCCCGGACAATCCAGGATATGCAACACGCTGCCAAGAAATTGGCAAGACCGCAGGCGGCCAAAGACATCTTGGCGTCCTGCTTGGAATATATCGGGCGGGTGAAACGCAGCAAGTCGGAGGTGACGGGTTGAACATGGACTTGAGCTCAATCCGGGTTCATTTTGTCGGCATCGGTGGTATCGGCATGAGCGGCATCGCCGAAGTCATGCATGGGATGGGTTCGTCCATAAGTGGATCCGACTTATCTCCAAACGACAACACGCGGCATTTGGAAACCTTGGGTATCAGAATATTTCAAGGTCATCACCGGAAAAACCTCCCTGAGGTGGATGTCGTGGTTGTATCGAGCGCCGTAGCCGGCGACAATCCGGAGGTTTTGGAGGCCAAAAACCGAGGCATACAAGTGATTCAAAGAGCGCGTATGTTGTCGGCGCTCATGAAAAATCGGATTGGCTTGGCGGTATCGGGCTCGCACGGCAAGACGACCACTTCATCTCTTTTAGCGGAGGTTTTGATCAATGCGGGTTTAGATCCGACTTTGGTGGTCGGCGGGCGGTTGTGCAGTTTGGGTACCAACGCTCGAGTTGGTCGCGGTCCACATTTGGTGGCCGAAGCGGATGAAAGTGACGGATCGTTTCTCATGCTCGAACCCCGGCACGTCATCATTACGAATATCGATCCTGAGCACCTGGACCATTATAAAAACCTGGAGGCCTTGAGACAATCCTTCGTAGATTTTACCGGACGGATACCTGAAGACGGGTTGGTGGTCGCTTGTGTGGATAATCCGGGGGTTCGAAGTGTGCTGCCCGCCATCCAAAGAAAAATCGTTACCTATGGATTTTCAGAAGAAGCTGACTACCATATGAGCACTGTTTTGTATCAAGGATCACAAGTTTCTTTCGGTTTGAGGCGCAACGGCGATGATCTAGGCAGAATCGAGCTTCGCATGCAAGGTCGCCACAATGTGCAAAACGCAACGGCGGTGGTAGCCATGGCGCACGAATTGGGGATCGGTGAGGAAATTATCAAGCAGACTTTTATTAAATTCAAAGGCATAGAGCGACGCCTAACGTTATGTGGACAAACGGCGGGTATATCAGTTTTTGACGACTATGGGCATCACCCTGATGAGATCAAAACGACTTTGGAAGGGGCTGCTTGTGCATGGGGTCGCAGGTTGGTGGTTATTTTTCAGCCCCACCGGTATACCCGTACCCGCGATTTGGCGGATGCATTCGCTCCGGCGTTCGATCGGGCGGATGCTTTGGTGTTGATGGATATCTATTCGGCGGGTGACTCTCCCATCGAGGGAGTGAGCTCGAAAATCCTGCTGGATGGCATTCGCGAATCGGGACACCGCAACGTGTTGTATATACCCGACAGAGAGCAAGTCTTGGAGTGGCTCATGCAAAATGTCCGGGAAAGCGATGTGGTCATCACCATGGGTGCCGGAGATGTCTGGCAAGTGGGGAAGGAGTTTTTGAAAAGGATGTCGATTGAGGAAGCTGGAGAAGAAAAACAGTGAGTGGATTTGATACCAGTTGGGTGCCTGAGTTTGAACGCCAGGTCGGTTGCCGGATGCAATCGAATGTGCCTATGTCGCGCTGCACGACGTTCGGCGTGGGAGGGCCGGCCCAAATGTTGGTATGGATAGACAACGAGAGTGAATTGTCTCAGGTCTGGCAGTATGCCTCAAGTCGGCGCATAGCACGAAGGGTGATTGGAAAGGGCAGCAATGTTTTGGTCTCCGATCGAGGGTTGTCGGGAATCACGGTCAAGTTGACGGGAAACCTGTCAACCATCCGCCCGCTGGATGTATCTGCCGGATATCTCGATGTCGAGGTCGGATGTGGATGCTCATTGGGTAAATTGTTGGCTTGGGCTCGCACACAGGGCTTGGGTGGGCTTGAGGGTTTGGTGGGTATTCCAGGTACGGTGGGTGGCGCCATCAAGTGCAGTGCGGGCACGAAGATAGGTTGTATCGGTGATCATCTTTTGGAAGCTCGTATGCTTAGCAGAAAGAGAATTGGATGGCATAAGGCCACGAAACTAGGCCTGGGATATCGTCGCTCCACCATCGGTTCGCTGAGCGTGGTAGTCTCAGCCCGCTTTCGGCTTGTGCGCAAGACCAGTACCGAGGTTGCCGAATCTTACGAAAATGCTCGAAAAGCCAGAGGTAATCAACCTCGGGGTGTGCGTTCTGCGGGATGCTTTTTTAAAAATCCCAAAAAACGTTCAGCGGGAGCCCTCATTGAGGCATCCGGATGCAAAGGGATACGTTTGGGAGATGCAATGGTGTCTTTGCAACACGCCAACTATATCGTCAATGCCGGCAAGGCCAAGGCGCAAGATATTCTTCGGTTGGCCCATAAGGTAATGTATTGCGTGCGTCATCAATCCGGAATTCATCTTGAGCGCGAAGTTGAGCTTTGGGGGTGGACCCGTGGAGGTTGAGCATGAAAGATAAAAGGATCGGTGTGTTGATGGGTGGACGGCATACCGAGCACGAAGTATCGATGAGGACGGGAAAAGCACTTGCCGGAGCGTTGCGTTCCCGTGGATACAATGTTGCGGAAGTTTTGGTTGATACGGATTTGCCGGCGCGCCTAATCGAAGAGGGTGTAGAGATAGCATTCATTGCCTTGCATGGCCGGTGGGGAGAGGACGGTTGTGTGCAGGGTATGCTGGAAGTCATGCGTATTCCTTATACCGGAAGTGGGGTCTTGGCTTCGGCGCTTTCTATGGATAAGATTTTCTCCAAACAGCTCTTTCGCCAACATGGTTTGCCGGTTGCCCCGGATTTGGTTGTGAAAAACAGCGATGCGCTGGACTTTAATCTCAAACGGCTACCCTTCGGATTTCCCGTGGTGATAAAGCCTGCAAATGAAGGCTCCTCAGTGGGTGTGAGCATCGTGCGCGCTGCGGACTCGTTGCAACCGGCCTTGAACACCGCGGCGGGTTTCCCAGGCAACATCTTGATTGAGCAATACATACCAGGTCGCGAAATACAGGTGGCGGTGTTGGAGGATCGAGCACTTGGCACTATCGAGGTGGTATCGGCAGGCGAATTTTATGATTACCAGGCAAAATATCACAGCGGCGGATCCACCCGATATATCGTTCCTGCAAAGCTCGAAGGCGATCTCACCGATCGCGCGTTGGAATTGGGATTGCGAGCCCATCAGGTATTGGGATGTCGAGGAGTAAGCCGGGTGGACATGATTTTGGATCGTGACGGGGCTTACCGCCTTTTGGAGGTGAATGCCGTCCCAGGCATGACCGAGTCGAGCCTGGTTCCGAAGATAGCGGCCACGGTGGGTATCTCTTTCGAGGATCTGGCGGAGAGAATTTTATTGGGAGCCGGCTTGAAGGTTTGACGAGTAAAAACATGGTAAAACGTAATCGAAAACGTAAAAACCGGCAAGAGCGAAAAGAAGTGTCTGCCCGCAGATTGCGCCGCTCTCTCATGGGCTCGGTTTGGATTGCAGGCTTATCGATCATCGGTGTGGGGCTCGGTGTGGGCGCATACCAGTTGGCCTGTTTCCTCAATACATCTCCGGCTTTTTCGGTGCGGCAAGTTCAGGTTCGGGGAAACCACCGCACAAATATGGATGAGCTGTTACATGCGGTGGGTATTCAAAAAGGCACCAATGTATTTTCCCTCAATCTGACTCAGATTCGAAAATCTCTATTGGAGTTACCCTGGATCAAACAGGCCATAAGCACACGGGTAGTGCCCGATAAGATCGTTATTGAAGTCGAGGAGTACGATCCGGTTGCGCTGATTAATCTGGGGGCTATATATTATGTATCCGCCAGAGGAGAGGTTTTCAAAAGAGTGCAGCCCGGTGAAATGGTGGATCTTCCCGTGTTGACCGGATTGTCCCGCGATGAATTCAATCAAGATCCAGTTGGTGTGCGCATGCAGGTTATGGCATACCTGCGTATGCTTGAAAAGATGCGATCGTTATCATGTTTGGGACAATATAGTGTGGCTGAAATCAATCTGGACGAGTTGATGGGAATTACGGTGGTATTCGATCCGGGCGCGGTGTCGGTCCGGTTTGCAGGCGGGGATCTCGATACGCGTATGCGTACTTTGTGCAGAGTTTGGGATCGGTTGGCTGATAGGAAACTCAAGCCGCGCACAATATTACTCGATCACCGGCGAAAACCGACTTGGGCGACCGTACGCTTGGATGATTTGGCCCGGGGAAATCATGACAGGGCTTGATGGGCGTTAAAGAAGAAACCTTGGGTTTGTTGGACGAGTTGGGAGAAAGCATGAATGATACACGGTGGATAGTCAAAAATAACTCGAAATTCGGAATGTTGTGCGAAAACGGCATTGAAATCCGAATGACTGACCAGTGAGGTGACCCATGGCGAAGAACACGGAACTGATTGTCGGTCTGGATATCGGTACGACCAAGATCTGTGCAATCGTTGGTGAGATCAGGCCGGAAGGAGGCGTGGATATCATTGGCATTGGTACGTCACCCTCCAGGGGTCTACGCAAGGGAGTAGTGATCGATATCGAAAGCACGGTGGGGTCGATCAGGCGAGCCGTTGAAGAAGCCGAAATGATGGCTGGTTGCGAGATAAAAAACGTCTATGTCGGTATTGCAGGTGGACATATAAAAGGCATCAACTCACATGGTATCGTGGCGGTCAAAGAGAAAGAAGTCAAGATCTCCGACATCCGGAGGGTTATCGATGCGGCCAGGGCGGTGGTCATCCCCATGGATCGTGAAGTCATCCATATACTCCCGCAAGAATATATCATCGATAACCAGGATGGCATCAAAGAACCCCTAGGAATGAGCGGAGTACGTCTCGAAGCCAAGGTGCACTTGGTTACCGGAGCCTGCTCTTCTGCGCAGAACTTGGTCAAATGCGCCAACAAGACCGGTTTGGACGTATCGGATATCGTATTGCAGCAGTTGGCGTCCTCGATGTCGGTGTTGAATGAGGACGAAAAGGATTTGGGTGTGGTGTTGATCGATATAGGTGGAGGCACGACGGATATCGCCATCTTTTCTTCCGGCAGCATTGTGCATACCGCTGTGCTGGCATTGGGAGGAAACCAGGTCACCAACGACATTGCGGTGGGATTGAGAACTCCTGCTCCGGAAGCAGAGAAGCTCAAGATCAAATCGGGTTGTGCCATGGCGGCGCTGGTTGACAAAGAAGAGGCCATCGAGGTTCCTTCGGTCAGTGGGCGGGATACGCGTTTGTTATCGCGTCAAATCTTGGGAGAAATCGTCGAACCGCGCATTGAAGAGATATTCAGTCTGGTGCGCAGAGAAATTCAGAGATCCGGATTTGAAGATCTTTTGGCTTCCGGCGCCGTGATAACTGGAGGATCCACCATCATGGAAGGCGTAACTGAGTTGGCGGAAGATGTGTTGGGAATGCCGGTTCGGCGGGGTATTCCGGAAGGGGTGGGTGGATTGATCGATGTCGTGCGTTCTCCCATTTACTCTACCGGTGTCGGTTTGGTTTTGTATGGGCGGGATCACTTGGACAACCGGTTCTTCCCCATTCGTTTGGATAAAAATCTGTATGGCCGAATCAAAGCACGCATGAAGGGGTGGATCCATGACTTTTTCTAAGACGGATTTTCTCATTTTGGAACTCATGCAGGGCTTTATAAGATCATCTTGTCCCAAGAAGAGTACAGGAGAGTTTAGAAAAAATATCGAGGAACAATATAACCGTATGAAATTTGAAAAACCGGAGCATGACGAAGTAGTAACGCCCAAACAATGCGCAAGAAGGTCCAGAAACATCGGCCGAAAGCTTATCCCCAAAAGCATGCGATCGATCCAAGGGTGATCGTTCGGCCGATAACCTGGTAGTAGGAAGGAGGGATACCATGATTGAGTTTGTGGATATAGCGGTAAAAGGTGCAAACATTCGAGTGGTGGGAGTTGGCGGAGGTGGAAACAATGCATTGAACACCATGATCCGCGCCAGCCTGGAAGGCGTAGACTTCATTGCGGCAAATACCGATGCCCAAGCGCTTTCCGGTAGTGCGGCCGACATCAAGATACAAATCGGTGAAAACTTGACTAGAGGATTGGGGGCCGGAGCCAACCCTGAAGTGGGTCGAAACGCAGCTCTCGAATCGCGCGAACGTTTTGCAGAAGTGCTCGATGGGGCGGATATGGTTTTTATCACCGCGGGAATGGGAGGTGGAACCGGTACGGGCGGAGCCCCGGTGATTGCCGAGGTTGCCCGCTCGATGGGCGCGCTGACCGTCGGCGTCGTCACCCGACCGTTTCGTTTTGAAGGCAAGCGGCGGGCCCGTCAAGCGGAACAGGGCATTCAAGAGCTACGAAGATGCGTGGATACTCTCATTACCATACCCAACGAGAAATTGATCGAAATAGCGGGTGACAACACTTCCATGTTGGAGGCTTTCAAACGAGTGGATCAGATTCTTCTCAACGCGGTTCAAGGCATCAGTGATTTGGTGGTGGTTCGAGGTATGATCAATGTGGATTTTGCGGACGTGCGTACCGTCATGCAAGGTCAAGGTATGGCCTTGATGGGCACCGGAATGTCCACGGGACCCAAACGGGCTTTAGAAGCCGCGCATGAGGCGGTGCACTCACCTTTGTTGGAAGAAGTCTCCATCCATGGAGCCACGGGTATTTTGCTCAATGTCACTTCGGGGGTCGATCTGAAGCTCTCCGAGGTAAACGAGGCGGCGTGTTTTATTCAGGAACAGGCGCACGACGACGCCAATATTATTTTCGGCGCGGTGGTGGACGAGAAGCTCTCCGATCAACTCAAGGTGACGGTGATTGCCACCGGATTTGAGACCCAGTCGGAGCTCGTCACGTCCAGGCCGACCCGGGCCATCAGCGCACTGGATGTGGACCTGGATGTGCCGACGCATATTCGTAAAGGTTTCGTGCGCAATCGTAAGGAGTTGCAATCCATTGCAGAACGGGCGCCGATTCCTCATCCGGTGGTTCCTAGATTGCAGAGGGAGCCACCCATGACCGGGGTGAAAACCAACGTCAACTCGTCGGTGCTCGAAGAAGAAAAGTACGATGTTCCCACGTTTCTTCGTAGACAGGACAATTAGATTGCTTCAATCCGAAGTCATTTTTTCTGGTTGACTGCAATTTTACTTTCCTTCGGCGATGGGGTATACTCGATCCATTGTAATAAACTACTGAAATTGGGAGGTAGAGATGCGACAACGGTGCGCAGTGTATGGTTGTGTCGTTATGTTGCTGGCTGTGTTGACCACGTCGGCTTGGGCCAGTACCGAATTGCCGAGTATTTTCGACGCACGCGTTGTCGGCCTGGGGGGCGCCGGCAGTGCTTTCGTTGACAATTCCACGGCTGCCTTTTTGAATCCGGCGGCTTTGGAAAACATCGATCGTTTGAGCGTGACGCTTGGGTTGTCGCCTTTGATCATTGGAGCTGAAGCGCCTATCAATGAACCCAACGTGGGCAAGGAAAGCAGCGCACCGGTATCGCCCTTGTTTTTTGGTGGGGTTGCTTATAGATTGCCGGTACTGCAGGATAGGATTGTAACTGGCTTGGCCGTATTCCCTACCGCGGGATTTGGGGGAAAGTACGACGATGTTGCTAATGTTATGGGAGTTCCGTTGGGTACTACCAAGGATATCGAGAATGGATTGTGGATGATAGAGACAAACATACCGGTTTCGATGCGGATAATGGATGGTTTGTCAATAGCTATGGGTTGGAGATTGACATATGTGATGCAATCGATGAAGTCTCCGGTACTCATGCCCACAAATGATGTAGCTATGATAGATCAGCAAATGACTGGATTGCATGCAGTGGGTTTGAGCGCTGGTATTTTTTATCGACCCATCGAACAATTACAATTGGGGATTTCCTATCGATCTGAGATTGACATCGATATGGATGGAACCGCCAAATTCACGGATTTGTCTGAAACCGTCGAGATGGGAAAATATGATAGTATATCTAGTTTCAGATTGCCCGACAGCTTTCGATTGGGAGTCGCTCTATGGTTGCTCGAGGGCAAGCTTATGATAGCAATGGATCTGAAGTATTTGGCATTTTCAGAAACCAACCGGTTTATGATTGACACAATACAATTTCCAACCGGGGATGCAGAGCGGAAAATGGATTTGGCCTGGAAAGACGTATTTGCGGGGCATTTGGGTGTGGAGTATTATGTACATCCCATGGTACCGATTCGATTGGGTTATTCACTAAGCCCTTCAGCCACCCCGAAAGACAGAACGGCCTTTTTTACTACCCAGCCCGGTTTGCTACATGGAGTGCATGGTGGTGTGGGTCTTGAATGGGAACATTGGTGCGTTGATTTAGGTGGGTATTATTCTTTCAATACAGATGGTCAAGTAACAAACTCGACAAATGGATTACCTGGAGAATACAAGACCGGATCATTCTTGTTTGCTCTTTCCGGATCGTTTCATTATTGATTATACCCATGCGGACGAGAGAGAGTCGGGTACCCGTAGCGATTTGATCCTATTTTACGATGGAAAGAATTTCCTTAAAACTCTGACTCTCGGCAGTACCCAACAGCTCGAATAGAACGGTCTCCATGCTGGTAATGGCCGCTCCAGCTCTGCGTATCCGCTCCAGGCCGATGCGATGGTTGTTTGGCTCCCTGGATGCTGTGGCGTCAGCCACGACCTCTACTTCATAACCCATATCCAGCAGATCGACCGCGGTTTGGTATACGCAGATATGGGTTTCGATTCCGCACAGGATAAACTGTTTACGGCCCAAGTCATGGATATGTTTTCGGAGTGTTTCGTCACGGCAACAACTAAATGCCAGCTTTGAAAAGGGTTTGGTTCCTGGCTGCAGGCAAGCGAGCGGCGGGATGGTCGATCCGATTCCTTGTGGGTATTGCTCCGACCAGACCATGGGAAGTCCGAAAACCGCTCCGCCTCGTACCAATTGACTTGCCCGTTGCGCGAGGAGCTCTTGATCCGGCATGAGGCGAAATAGCTTGTCTTGAAAATCGATGACCAACATTGCCGCCTGTTCGGGTTCGAGCACATCTGCCTCCTTGCAGGTTTGGTTTTTATCTTATGTCCAAGATCACCCGAGGTCAAAGAAAACTATGCATACAATTGACCCGGGATTGAGGTTTGGGGTATGTGTTGTGAACATACTGGGATGTACTCGGATGAATTTCACCGACGGACTGAGAGGTCGAGATGGACGTGAAAACCGTATCAATCGAAAATCTCATGAACGAAAGCGGAGTAAAATTCGGTACCAGCGGCGCCCGCGGCTTGGTCACCGACATGACTGATGAAGTATGTTATGCCTATACAACTGCTTTTTTGCAATCATTGCAAAAACAGGGAGAAATACAGAAGGGGGAGACGGTTGCCGTAGGCGGAGATCTTCGGCCCAGCACGGGTCGGATCATGCGGGCCGTGAGCGCGGCAGCCGCCGATCTGGGCTATAAGGTGGAAAACTGCGCGAGATTGCCGTCTCCTGCCCTGGCGTATTATGGATTGCTGCAAGGTATCGCGACGGTTATGGTGACCGGATCGCATATACCGGAAGATCGCAACGGGATCAAGTACACCAAGAAGCAAGGCGAGATTCTAAAAAATGACGAGGCCTTGATGAAGGCCCAGACCGTTTTGATCTCGAAGCATCGTTTCAATGAACGCGGGGATCTCATAGGGGGGCATGAAATGCCCGCGGAGAATCTGGGGGCAATGAGGACGTATCTCGACAGGTATTTGGATGGTTTTCCTGCCGGTTGCTTGAAAGGCTTGAAAGTAGGTGTGTACCTGCATTCGGCGGTGGGAAGAGATGCCATGGTTTCGGTATTGTCCGGATTGGGAGCCGATGTAGTACAACTTGGTTATTCGGATGTTTTTGTTCCGGTGGATACGGAGGCCATACGTCCCGAAGATGTAGAGGCCGCGAAAAAATGGTCGTTTGAGCACAAATTGGATGCCATTGTATCCACCGATGGAGACAGTGATCGCCCGTTGGTTGCAGACGAACGGGGTCGCTGGATACGCGGTGATGTTGCCGGTATCTTGGTGTCGAAATTTCTTGGAGCCGATACAGTGGTGGTGCCGGTGTCCTGCAATACGGCCGTGGAGAAATGTGGTTGGTTTGAACGGGTAGTAAGAACTAGGATAGGCTCGCCGTTTGTCATTGAGGACATGCAGAACGCGGAACGGGTGCACGGCGGCCGGGTGGTCGGATATGAAGCCAATGGGGGTTTTCTCGTACAGAGCAGGCTGGAGATTGAAGGCCGGACTCTTTTGGCCTTGCCCACTCGGGATGCGCTGATTGTCCACTTGGCGATTTTGATGCTGGCCCGGCAACAAAGAAAAAGAATCAGCGAATTGCTTCTGCAACTTCCCGAACGTTTTACATACAGCGATCGGTTGAAGAATTTTCCCGTGGAACTGAGCCGGAAGCGGATCGAGGCACTGTATTCGAAGGAAAAGCCCTCGGATTTTGGCGAAATCATAAAAATGTTTGGAGAGCCGGACACGACCGTGATCTCTATGGATACCACGGACGGTTTGCGGATTACGTTTTCCAATCTTGAGGTGATCCACCTGCGTCCTTCTGGTAACGCTCCCGAACTTCGATGTTACACCGAAGCCGACAGCGAGCAACGAGCTCAAGAATTAAACCGCCGATGCATTGAGATCCTTCAAACTTGGAGGTAAAAATGTCGCCGACGGATTTGTTGAGGCTGTTTTTCTCGGGGCTACATGCCGTTCGTTGGATGACATCCGGCCGGAGTCATGCATGATTGATACCCTGAACTTACGACATGTCCGGCTGGCTGCGGAAAACATCCAACCCTTTATCCATCACACGCCGGTTCTTCGGTGCAACGGTCTCGATCATTTGGCGGGTTTGCAGTTGTTTTTTAAATGCGAAAACTTCCAAAAAGTCGGTGCTTTCAAGTTCCGCGGAGCCTGCAATGCGGTTTGCTCGCTGCCAAAAGAAAAATTACGTCAAGGTGTAGCGACGCATTCATCGGGAAATCACGCGGCCGCATTGGCATTGGCGGCACACCTGCAAGATCTACCTGCATATGTCGTGATGCCGGAAAACTCGCCGCAGGTGAAAAAAAACGCGGTTGTCGGATATGGCGCTCACATTACGTACTGTCAAGCGACGCTGCAAGCCCGTGAGCAAGGCTTGAAAAATGTGGTAGAGGAAACCGGGGCCGTTTTCATCCATCCCTTTGACCACTTGGATGTCATTGCCGGACAGGCTACCGCCGCGTTGGAGCTTTTGGATGAGATCGGCAAGACCGATGTGATCATGGCTCCGGTTGGGGGTGGGGGCTTGATGAGTGGTACTTCGATTGCTGCTCATGGATTGTTTCCTTCTATGCGGTTGATAGGTGTAGAGCCCGAAGGTGCCGACGATGCCATGCGCTCGATACATTCGGGTAGGGTTATTCCTCAGACAAATCCGCATACTATTGCAGATGGATTGCTGACCTCATTGAGCGAGCTTACATTTTCTATTCTTTCACGACATCTTGAAGATATTTACACGGTGAGCGAAGAGGAGATCGTCGATGCAATGCGGCATGTATGGGAGCGCATGAAAATCATTATCGAACCATCGGCGGCGGTGGCGGTAGCGGGCGCTTTCAAGTTCGGTCAGCGATTCAGAGGAAAAAAGGTGGGGGTCATTTTATCTGGGGGCAACGTGCAGCTCGACAGGCTCCCATTTGGTCCGCAACCCAAGCTCGAAGCTGCTTCAAAAGAGTGAACCCCAACGTTGCATATAACGATGTATTGAGAGCGCACGAAATTAGCTGACTACAACAAAATGTGTGCATATATTTGATTGAGCCGGGATTTAACTTTTTGTGGCTTTTGGAAACAATGTCATTCCGGCATGCTTTAAGCC